>DASQBH010001424.1:0-2592 GCA_035635315.1 Longimicrobium sp. | reverse complement strand
GATCCGCCCCGGGTCGATCGCCACGCGCGCGGCGATCCGCTCCAGCCATCGTCCCACGATCTCGGACCTCGCTGCCCTCAGGTGCGCCGCCAGCGCGGCCGCCAGGGGGTTGGGCGCGGGCGCGGCGGGGGCGGGGGCCGGGCTCGAGGTCATTCCGTTGGCGTCGAGGTATGTCATGGTGGCGCGCGGACAGCACGATCCGCGCCCTGTGGCGGCGCGGATCAACACCGCCCGGAGAGCAGGGCCCCGGGCGGTGTGTCGCCGTGCCGTAACCGCTCAGCGCTCGTAGAACGGGGGCGGCTCGATGCCCAAGGCGCGCAGGTAGACGTAGCCCTGGCCGCGGTGGTGGATCTCGTTGTCGATCACGTAAATGATCAGGTCCGACGCCACGCCGGGGTACATGCCGAACGCCACCATGTGCTCGTGGAACCGCTCGGGCGGGATCTGCGCCCACAGGGTGTTGATCTCGTCCGTGGCCTGGTCCCACTGCCGCAGGATCTCCTCCTTGGGCTTCTGGCCGCGATCCGACGACGTGTTCCAGTCCCCGCTCACCACCCCGCGCACCATGGGCACGCCCATGGTCAGTATCTCCAGCGCCAGCTCGCCGAAGGTTCGCATCCCCCCGATGGAATAGGTGAAGAGCTGGTCTTCGGGAAACGCGTCGATCAGGCGCCGGGTCAGGCGGCGGTGCCCCTGCCAGTGCTCCAGCAGCGCTTCGGCGGTGATGACGGCGGAGGACGACGCGGCGGCGGTGGTGTCGGACATGATGGCCTCACACGGGTGGAGGGCGCACGCTCGAACCCCGTTCCTCGTTCGGGATTCGTTCGGGTGGAGGCGGAAGATAGGGGGTCGGTGCCGTGTCCACAAGGCAAACATTTGACCCTCGGGAACCCTTCGCGCGCCCGCCGCATTCTGGGGATGAGGCATCATCCAACTTCCACTTTTGATCTCCCATGAATCCCCCGAACACGCACCTGCCCGCCGCCGATTCCGCCACCCCTCCGAAGCTGTACGGTGACCTCGCGTCGTGGTGGCCGCTGATGTCGGCGCCGGAGGACTACGAGGAAGAGGCCGCGTTCTACCGCCATGCGCTCGCCGGGGCCGGCGAACGGCCGCCGCGCACGCTGCTGGAACTGGGGAGCGGCGGGGGAAACAACGCGTCGCACATGAAGGCGCACTTCGACGAGGTTGTCCTGGTCGACGTGTCGCCGGGGATGCTGGAGGTGAGCCGGCGGCTGAACCCGGAGTGCGGGCACGTGCAGGGCGACATGCGGACGGTGCGGCTGGGACGGGAGTTCGACCGCGTGTTCGTGCACGACGCGGTGTGCTACATGACCACGCTGGACGACGTACGCCGGGCGATGGAGACGGCGTGGGAGCACTGCGCCCCCGGCGGCGCCGCGCTCTTCGCTCCCGACCACGTGCGCGAGAACTTCGCGCCTTCCACCGACCACGGCGGGCACGACGGCGAGGGCCGGGCGCTGCGCTACCTGGAGTGGACGTGGGATCCCGACCCGGCAGACACCACGTACACGGTGGATTACACGTACATGCTGCGCGAGGCGGACGGCTCCGTGCGCGTGGAGCACGACCGGCACGTGGAAGGCCTGTTCCCGCGCGCCGACTGGCTGCGCCTGCTCGCCGAAGTGGGATTCGAGCCCACCGTGCTCCCGTTCGACCATTCGGAGCTGGAGCCCGGCACGTACGAGGTGTTCGTCGCGCGCAAGCCGGCGGGGTGAGGGTGTTGCTGAACCCTCTCAGCCCGCGCATCCAGCCATGTCATCCTGAGGGAGCGCTCGCGCGCAACCATAAGCATCACAATCGCTTGCGCGCGACCGAAGGACCTTCTCTCCGCTCGCGAGGGGCAGGCGCCCCGGCAGAAAATCCAGCCCCACGGTTTTGCCGGCAAGGTCCTTCGGTCGGCGCCAGAGCATGTCGTGACAACAGGTTGCGGTGCGGCGCCTCCCTCAGGATGACACGTCGGGCGGGAGGTTCAGCATCACTTCCGAGGCTGAGGGGGGAACGGGAAACGGCGGAACGCCGCTCTTGCGTGTGGGACGTGATTTCCGCTACTTGATCGGCATCACCCCACAACATCCCTCCACCCGCCGCCGCACGGCCGCGGGACCGATCCACCCGAATGGAACTACTGCTCTGGCGCTGGAGCACCACCGCGCAGATCGCGTCCGCCATCGTGATCGCGGTGTTCTTTCTGGTGCTCTCCCGCTCCATGCGCCGCGTGGAGCTGCGTCCGTGGGTGGCGGCGTGGCTGGCCAACCTGGCCGCGCTGTGCGTCACCATCACCTTCTGGTTCGCGCAGCCAGACTCTCCGCTGGCGTTCATCGCGCTACGCACCGGCTACTTCTTTACCAAGACGCTGTTCGTCCTGCTGCTGGCCGCGGGGGCGTGGCGGTTCGTGCGCGCGCCGCTCTCGCGCTCGACGACGCAGATCGTCGTGGCCGCGGTGGCGGTGCTGGCGTGCGCGGCGGCGCTGGCGGTGGACAACATCAACCAGGTGGGCGTGGTGCAGTCGTCCGTGACCGCCGTGGTCCTGGGCGCGGCGGCGGGGATGCTGATGCGGTGGCGGGTGCC
>DASQBH010001423.1:0-2069 GCA_035635315.1 Longimicrobium sp. | reverse complement strand
CGTACATTTGGGACAATAATGATGTGAAGGGGCGCCGGGCGCAATACTGATGTTTCAGCCCCGGCGGGACTGCGTTCAGTGGTGTTCCGCGGCCGTTCCTACAGCCGCTCCCGCAGCCCGCGGATGCAGCGCAGGACGTCGTCGCGGTTCTTTGCGGACTGCATCCACGGGGGGAGGCGGCTGGCGAGGCCCTGGTTTGACCAGCCGTGCTCGCCGGGCGCGCGCTCGCGCAGCTCCGCGCCCACGAAATCCTCCAGCCACTGCAGGTGCGCGGCGTTGTACGCCCACAGCGTCTCGCCGCGGCAGGGCGCCTGCAGCCAGAGCGGCAGGTGAAAGTATGGATCCACGGGCCCGCCGTAGGCAACGTGCCCCGGGAACTTCTGTGGATCGGCAGCCGTGACCACGCCGGGGTTCGACGGCACCCATCCCGCGCTGTGCCCGCAGTGCACGCAGGTGAGCTGCACGGGCGGATTGTCGTCGGGCCCCCGCACGCGGACCAGCGCGCGCTCCGAGCAGCGTGGACACGCCACCAGGCATTTTCCCCCGAAGTCGCTCAGCCGCTCGTCGTAGCTCCGAAAGCGCGTCGTCGTCATCTGATGATGAAGGAAATCCTCACGCAGACGTCAGGTGACCTGCCACGTGAAGGCGCTCACGCGGCAGCGGTCGCACCAGAAGCCGTAGTAGGCGCCTTCATAGCATACCGGCTCGGTCCCGTCGCCGCCCGGAAGGGTGGCGTCGAGTTGGATGAGGAACGCCATGAAGCGCAGGCACTCGGGGCAATGCGGGTAGTCGGCGCCCTGGATCCACGAGGGGTGGCCGCCCAGGCGCGACAGGTTCTCCCGGTCGTTCGAGGCGTTCCAGTCCTGCCAGAACCAGCGCGGCGGCGTGGGCGCCAGCCGCACCTCCGCCGCCAGCAGCGCCACGGACTCGTCATCGGGCTCGTCGCCGGGCATCTGGTAGCGGTGCGGCGAAGGGCGGCCCTCCCCGTCGTGCACGTATTCCATCACCTCGTTGACTTCCAGGCACCGGAGGCACGCCTCCAGCGTGAGCCGCGCCACCGCCGTCACTCCCAGCCCGGGCGGGACGGGGTCGAGGACGAGCAGCCGCTGCGTGGGGCGAGCGCAGATGCCGCAGACGCACTCCCCGTCCCCCCCAAAGCGTTGCGGCCGCGCGTCGCCCGGGTCCAGGCGCCACGTGGGGTGCCGATCGCGGTGCTGGAGCAGGAGATCGAGGCCGTCCCGATAATCGTCGGGGAAGCGGAGATGGTACGACGCCTCCGGATACAGCCGCCGCCACTCGCGCGCATCCGCCCCTCCATCCGGATCGCCGTCCGGCGGAACGCGCTCGTAGCCCACCTCCAGCAGGTAATCCGTCTCCGAGCCGTACTCCAGCAGCCCGGCGCTCCGCGACAGCACCGCGAAGGCGCTCGGGGTCCGCGTCTCGAGCAGGCACTGCAGGGCGCGGTGGGCATCCTCGCCGCCCTCACGGATCACGCGCAGGAGGTAGGGGTGGTGCAGCTCCCCTGATTGGCGCCACGGGTGGTCGGCGAAAATCATTTCCGCGTTTGCTCGTTCGTCGAAGAGCCGCGTGAGGTGCGGATGGAGAAGACGCGGAAACTGCAGCGCGACGTGCGCAAGGACGTCTTCCGCCGTCTCGCGCTCTTCAGGGTCCGCCAAGGCAGTGAGCGCCCGTTCCACAACGTCCGGCACTGCCTCGGGCGGAAGATGGCTCACCGCCTCGCCCAAGAAGTGCGCGTGGGCGAGCCCGCGGCCCAGCCCATCCATCACCAGCGCGGGCACCGCAGCCGGGGCTTCGTCCAGCAGCGCGTAGAAGCCCGTGTCGAACGATTCCGACCACCCGTCGCGGGCGAAGGTGTCGAGCAGCGCGGCTGCCCTGGCGCGGTGCTGCATGATGACTCCTCTGATCTTTGTGAACCCAGGATACCGGGATTTGCAGGCGATGAGCGTCGACAACGAATCAAAGATCGGCCTCACACGGCGTCAACGGAGTCAACGGAGTTCCTGATTTCACAGACTCCGTTGACTCCGTTGACTCCGTGTGAGGCCAAT
>DASQBH010001422.1:0-4062 GCA_035635315.1 Longimicrobium sp. | reverse complement strand
GGGGCTCACAGGAAGCGGCTCCAACGCGACCAACGTGCGCAACTACGTCTCGAGTCTGGACATCGGTGGAGCACGGGTGGAAGCGTTCACCACCACGGGCACCGAGACGTACACGGCGGCAACCTGCGCCACGCCGTAAGTCAGCGGGAACCTACACACCCCCCACAGGAGACCTACGAACTCGTGCGGGACAGACCGGGCAGCCACCAGGCGCTGCCCGGTCCGGGCTGGTGCGGTCGGAGGCAGCGGGTTCGCCTCGTACGGACTCCTTTCACACCCAGGTGCCAAGCATGTCGGAACCCTTCCTGTCGGAGATCAAGATCGTCTCGTTCAACTTTCCACCCAAAGGGTGGGCGTTGTGCAACGGTCAGCTTCTCCCCATCAACCAGAACCAGGCGCTTTTTGCCCTCCTGGGCACCACCTACGGCGGCAACGGGCAGACGAACTTTGCCCTTCCCAACCTGCGGGGTCGGGTGCCGATCCACTTCGGGGCCGCCCACGACCTTGGTGAGGCGGCCGGGAGCACCAGCGTCACGGTAAACATCCAGCAGCTTCCCACGCACACCCACTTCGTTACGGGCACGTCGGTGACCTCTACCCAGCCGGTGCCGGCCGGGAACCTGCTGGCCAACGCAACCGCCGAGGCCTACGGCTCGCCTACAAACCTGACGACCTTGGGCCCGACCACGGTGACCAGCGTGGGCGGCAGCCAGCCGCACAACAACATGATGCCGTACCTGGTGCTCAACTTCATCATCGCGCTCCAGGGCATCTTCCCCTCCCGCAACTGACCGGAGAACACCCATGGCACAACCTTACGTGGGCGAGATCCGGATGTTCGCCGGAAACTTCGCTCCCAACGGCTGGATGTTCTGCGAGGGCCAGACGCTGCCCATCGCCGAGAACGAGGTGCTTTTTCAGCTGATCGGCACCACCTACGGCGGTGACGGCGAGGAGACGTTCAACCTGCCGAACCTGGCCAGCCGCATCCCCCTCCACATGGGTACCGGTCCGGACGGGACCACGTATCAGATCGGGGAGATGGCCGGCACGGAGCAGGAAACCCTGAGCGTACAGCAGATCCCCAGCCATACCCACCCCATGGTTGCCTCGCAGGACAACGCGCTGCAGGTAACGCCGCTGGACAACGTGCTGGCCACGCCGACGGCCATGGATCTGTACAAGGTGGGGATCGCGGCGGTGCCCATGGCCGCCTCGTCCATCAACCCGGCTGGTGGAAGCCAGCCGCACGAGAACACCCAGCCCTTCCTCTGCATCAACTTCATCATCTCCCTGTTCGGGATCTTCCCGAGCCAGACCTGAGGAGAGCGACGACATGTCCGACCAATTCCTGGCGGAGATCCGCATCTTCCCGTTCAACTTTCCGCCCACCGGCTGGGCGTTCTGCAACGGGCAGCTGATGCCGATCTCCCAGAACACCGCGCTGTTCTCCCTTCTGGGCACCACGTACGGCGGCGACGGCAAGAGCACCTTCGCGCTTCCCAACATGCTGGACAACGCGCCGATGCAGCCGGGGCAGGGGCAGGGGCTTAGCCTGCGCGACCTGGGCGAGATGAGCGGCGTGGAGAGCATTACGCTGCTGGTTTCGGAGATCCCGTTCCATACCCATACCCTGCAGGCCAACAACACGGTGGCCAACAGCAAGACGCCATCGCCCAACGTGGTTCTGGCGCGGACGGTGAACGGCACCGCCTACGAGCCGGCTGGCGCCGCGGTGACCATGGCGCCCCAGTCGCTGTCGCTGGCGGGTGGCGGGCTGCCGCACAACAACATGCAGCCGTACCTCACCCTCAACTTCTGCATCGCGCTGCAGGGGATCTTCCCGCAGCGGCCGTAGGCGGAAGGCAGTCTTTGCACGCGAAGGGGGCGGCCCCAGGGCCGCCCCCTTCGCGCCTACAGGAGCACACTTCGTCCGGAACCGGAAAGTATCCGCTCTCCTCGTGGACGCACCTCGAACCTGATCCATCCTCCCATGAACGTCACCCTGCGGCCGGCTACCGACGCCGACATGGGCTTTCTGCACCGGCTGTACGCCACCACCCGCGAGGACGAGCTCAAGCAGGTGGACTGGACGGCCGTGCAGAAGGCGGCCTTCATCAGCCAGCAGTTCCACGCGCAGCACCAGTACTGGCACGAAAACTACACCGACACCTCGTGGGACCTGGTGCTGCTGGACGGCGAGCCCGTGGGCCGGCTGTACGTGGCGCGCTGGCCCGACGACATCCGCGTGGTGGACATCGCGCTGATGCCGGAGCACCGCGGCGCCGGGCTGGGGACGCGCCTGCTGCGCGAGATCCTGGCCGAGGGCGACGCCAGCGGCCGCAAGGTCAGCATCCACGTGGAGATCTTCAACCCCGCCCGCACCCTGTACGAGCGGCTGGGCTTCGTGCAGGCGCAGGAGAAAGAGGTGTACCTGCTGATGGAGCGGTATCCCGCGGCGGTCCCGGCCTGATCCAGACCTCGCGAGGAACGACGTTTCAGGCGGAGGATGAGTAGGAAGAGCGAGGATGCGGACGGCAATGGAGCCGATCCGCGTCCTCGCTCGCTTTTCTCCGCGCCGATGTGTGATGCGCATCGTGTTCATTCCGAAACCACGCCCAGGCTACGGACTCCCCTGGACGGAGCAGATCTGCTTTCTCGGGTTTCTCTGCGTACAACGGATGCGAGTCTTTTGAAGTTGTATCAGTCGGAGACGGTGAGCGTGCCCGCGGCGGCTCCGGGCCCGGGCGGAAGCGAGGCAAAGGTGTAGGTGCCGGTAGGGAGGTTGATGGGCACCTCGTAGACCTGGCCGGGGTGGCGCATCAGCGGGCTGGGCGAGGGGAGGGGGGCGCCGGCGGGATTTCCCTCGCGCGGAAAGCTGACGCCCGTTCCGGCGCCGCCGTCGGCCAGGACGAAGCGGATCACGTCACCCCGGCGGGCCGCGACAAGCGAGGGCTGAAAGGACGGCGCGCCGCGCGCCGACACGATCCGCACCTCGTATACCCTGCCGCCGGTGGAGGGCACTTCGCCGGCCGCGGCGGGCGCGGCAGGGGGCTGTGCCGCCTCGTCCGCAGGATGGTCGCGGGTACAAGCCGCGGCAACGATGGCGGCGGCGAGGAGGGTGAAACGAAAGCGGCGAAGCATGGTTGCAGGGAGGTAGGGGGGATCGGCCCGGATTGATGCGCGCGTTCCACACCTGCGGAGCGCGCGCGCGGGGGTGCCGCGTACGTGCCACGAACCGGGAGACGGGTGCGCGGCCGGGGAGGAACGCGGCGGACGCACAGGAAGCCCCATGGCAACGGGTTAGCGGCCGGGGACGGAACAGGCGGCGCGCGGCGCCCGGTGTGCGGACGCTCCTGGCTTCCGCGACCCTTCTCGCGCAAAAAGCGGCGCTCGCCCGCTCCGGAGCAGGGTTCCGCGCCCGTTCCCTCCAGGGCAGGTTCGCGTCGGGCTCCCCACACGACCCGGCCGCCCGACGGGTCTGTTCCACCGGATCCGCACCCCCACACTGCGTTCAGGGAGCCCGCCATGTTGCACCGCCGACACGTTTCGTTTGCCGCTGCCCTCGTCCTGATCGTGGCCTGCACGCGCGATTCCGACTCGCCGCTGGGCCCCGGGGACGCGGGCGCCCCCGGCGGGCCGGGGCTGGGGATCTACGACGCGGCGCACAACTCGGGGCGGGCGGGCTTCTACTTTCTTCCTCCCCTGGTCAAGCAGCCTTCGTTCACCGGGACGTTCGACGCTTCGCTCCTGCCCCAGGTGCAGATGCAGGTGTGCGAGCTGAGCGGGACGGCGTGCGTGGCGGGGCCGCCGGTGGCCAGCTGGACGGCGAGCGGAGGTACGGGCGGCGCGGTGGTGACTGTGGACCCGGTGGCGCAGCGGTACCAGGTGGCCTGGGATACAAATCTCTCCAGTTTGAACGTGCTGAAGTTCTATCGCATCCGGGTGCTGGTGAGCGGCATCGAGCTGGGGTACGCGGATCTGGACCCTGTCTCGTCTGGGAGCGAGCTGAAGAACGTCAACACGGACGAGTATATCGCGCTCAAGGATGGCCGCACGCTC
>DASQBH010001421.1:0-2382 GCA_035635315.1 Longimicrobium sp. | reverse complement strand
GGTCCACGTCCACGAAGCGCAGCGTGTCGCCCAGGATCATCCCGAAGTCGCCCACCAGGTGCGTGCCGGGCGCCGTGATGTCCGTCTCCCGCGCCAGGAACATCAGCCCGCCGGGGCGGTGCTCGATGCGCAGCGAGATGGACCCGCGCGCCTCGGCGGGAAAGCGCGGATACAGCCACTGCAGGTCGCGAAAGAGCACCGAGTCGCTGCGGAACGCCAGGTCGTACATCGGCGCCTTGTCCTTGTCGAACCACGCCGGAAAGCTGTCGGTCCGCACCACCCCCGACATCGACAGGGTGGACCCCGGCAGCCGCAGCACGGGCACATCCACCTCCACGTGGCCGCGCAGCAGGGCGATCTGCGCCTGCACCTGGTTGAACTGCACCGGCTTGCGAAAGATCTGCGCGACGCCGCGCAGCGAGTCCACGTGGATGCGCGAGCCCGTCGCCGAGCCCGGCGCAAAGCGTACGCGGCTGATGCGCCCGTGCAGCCGGGTAAAGTTCATCGTGCGGATGTACCCGCCCCGCACCGTGTCCACCAGCGCCAGCGACGTGTCGCTCAGCGCCTCCGCGACCGCTGCCCGCTGCGCCGGGGCAGAAAGCGTGGTGTCGGGCGACCACGGCGTCTGCACCCGGGCAATGCCGTTGATCACGCGCAGGGTATCCACCAGCGTCGCGCGCTCCACGCGGGGCTGGTTGGGATCGCGCGTGGTGGTGTCGGCAAAGATCGCCTGGTAGTTCCACAGCGAGTCGCCCGGAAGCTTGAAGATGTAGATCTCCGGCTCGTACAGCGTCGCCTTGCTGATGTGGATGCGCGGCGAGATGAGCGTGGTGACGCGGTAGTTCAGGAACGCGCTGTCGGCCACGACAAAGGCGCGCCCCTGGTTGTCCTGCAGGCGCAGGCCGTAGACCTTGGCACCCTCGAACAGGTTTCCGTCGATGCTCTCGATGAGCAGCTTGCCGCCGCGCACGTTCTTGCCCAGCGCCGCCAGCGTCTGCGACAGCACGAACGCGCGCCCGCGGTCGGTGCGTGCGACCACGTTCACCAGCAGGAGCAGCAGCGCCATCCCCAGCACCACGCCGCCCAGCCCCCACGCCATCATCCGCACCCCGCGCCGGGCCACCTTCAGCCCCCTCGCGGGCGAGCCGTCCGTCCCTCAGACCTTCGCATCGCGGTGCTCCCTGCGGTCGTCCATGAAGATGCTCTCCACCCCGTGCCCCAGCCCCTCGTCGTCGTCCAGCACCGGCGGCCGGCCGCGGCGAAAGAAGAGGTGGCGGCTGGTGGGCACAAAGTCGCCCGCGTCGTCGAAGTACATGTAGTGCGTGATGCGGATCACCCCGCCGCCCAGCCGCACCACGTTCAGCGAGTTCTTTTCCCGCTCGCGCGCGCGGCCCCGGCGCGAGGTGCTGGTGCCGCTCTGCGCGATGATGATGCCGTGCTCGCGGTCCGCCCCCGCGTACACGTCCAGCGAGTTGCCGATGTAGGCGCGGTGCAGGTGCCCGCCCAGGATCAGGTCCACCCGCATCTGCGTGAACGCGTCCAGCGCGCGCTTGGCCTTGGGCATCACGTCCGCACCCTCCCAGTCCGGCGGCGGCGCAAAGTGGTGGTGCGAGACGATGATGCGGTGCGTCTCGTCCGGCACGTTCTGGAACGCCTCGCGGGCCAGGTCGATCTGCCAGCGGTGGATGCGCCCGTTGGTGATGGCCTGCCGCGGCGCCGTGGAGTTGAGCGAGACGATCACCGCGCCGGGGATCTCCGTCACGAAGTCCAGCTTGTCGCTGATGTGCGTGCGGTAGTGGCGGTACGGGTCCAGCAGCCGCTCCAGCCCGCGGTACAGCGGCACGTCGTGGTTCCCCGGCGTCACGATGGTCGGCGCCTTGGGCAGCTGGTCCAGGAACGCCCGCGCCGCGGCGAACTGCTCTTCCGTGGCCCGCTGGGTAAAGTCGCCCGAGGCGACGATGCAGTCGGCGTTCAGCCGGTGCGCGAACTTCTGCAGCGCTTCGCCCACGCCTTCGTGGTACGGCGGGCCAAAGTGCAGGTCGGAAACGTGGAGGAGGGAGATCAAACCGGCTTCGCCGCGTCGCGGTGGATGTTCATCGTTCGCTGTCATGCCGGCCTTAGCCGCTACCCGCGTGCCACGGCGTCGGATTCGCGCGTCAGGCCGGGGAACGGAAGGTCCGCGCGGGCGTTCAGATCCAGTCCACCCACCTCCCCGCGGCCCCAGCGAAAGAGCGCCGCCCGCGCGATCATCGCCGCGTTGTCCGTCGACAGCCGCGGCGACGGCGCGTACAGCTCCCCGCCCAGCCCCAGCTTCTCGCGGATGGACTCGCGCAGCGCGCGGCTGTTGGTCACGCCGCCGCCCAGCACCACGCGGCGGACGCC
>DASQBH010001420.1:0-3601 GCA_035635315.1 Longimicrobium sp. | reverse complement strand
GGCCTGCTCGCGCTGCTGCCGGGCCCGCGCCTCGTCCTGCTGCTGCGCGGCCGCCGGAGCCGCCGCGGCGGCGGCCAGCAGCAGGGCAAAGGCGGTGCGCGCCAGGTGCTTCGTCATCATCTCGCTCGTCCTTCGGTACGGTTCCATCGGGCCGCGCGCACTGCCGGCGCGGCGCTCCGGACTCTATTACCACCGCCCCCCGTCAAACGTTGGGATCTGGATGATAACCATCCGCGGCCCGGGAGTGAACGGTGGTGATCGCGACGTCGGGGAAATCGTACTCACCTCCGATCGCGGAGTGGCGGATGGTTTTCAGGATCGCGCATCAGGTGATCGAGACGGCTTGCTCCCGTGTGCTGCGCAGATCATCTCGCGATCCGCATCCCTCCCCAAAAAAACGCGGATGTGCCCCCTGCCGCGCTTCCATCCCTCTCCCGTTCCCGACATCCCACGCCGCTTGTGCCTCGTCGACCGGCCCGCCATGTCGTCCGCATCCATCGATCAGACTTCGGACCGCGAGTGCAGCGGAAACGGCACGAGAAAACTCTGCTGACTCTGCTAACTCTGCGTGAGGCCCATTCTTTTTGCGGATGCGGATGATGCCTGTCGGGCAAACCACCACGCAGCGAGGGTCAAGTTCCCTATCCTGCGCGGGGAGGGGGCCGATTAGCTTGCGCATCGAAGCTTCCGGCGCGTGCCGGAGCGGCGGACGGCAATCGGCGCGAGGAGCGGGCGATGACGGTCACAGAAGCTCCGGCCATCGTGGTCGGCGGAGGGATCGGCGGGTTGTCGGCGGCCATCGCGCTGCGCCGCGCCGGCATCCAGGCGGACGTGTACGAGCGCGCGCCGGAGCTGCGCGAGGTGGGCGCCGGCATCAGCCTGTGGCCCAACGCCACCCGCCAGCTGCGCCGCTGGGGGCTGCTGGACGAGATCCTGCGCCGCGGCTTTCGCTTTGTGGACGGCGAGATGCGCACGCCGCGCGGCGCCATGCTGGCCGCCATGCCCCTTCCCGCCGCCGATGCGCCCGCCGTCCTCATCCACCGCGCCGACCTGCACGCCGTGCTGGCCGATGCGCTGCCGCCCTGGGCGGTGCGCACGGGCGCGGAGTTCACGCGGCTGACGGAATCCGCCGGCGGCGTGGAGGCGGACTTTGGCGAGGCGGGGACGGTGGAGGGCGCGTTCGTCGTGGGCGCGGACGGGCTGTGGTCCGCCGTGCGCCGGCAGGTGCTGGGCGACGGCGACCCCGTCTACCGCGGCTACCCCGTCTGGCGCGGCGTGGCGCCGGCGGGCGCGGTGGAGGCGACCACGCTGGTGGAGACGCTGGGGCGCGGGCTGCGCTTCGGCACGGTGCCCATCGGCGGGGGGCGGGTGGCGTGGTGGGCCACCGCGAACGAGCCGGACGGGGCGGATGACGGGGCGGAGGGGAGCAAGGCCAAGCTGCTGCGCCTGTTCGGCGACTGGCATCGGCCCATCCCGCAGCTGATCGAGGCCACGCCCGACGGCGAGATCCTGAAGAACGGCACCTTCGACCGCCCGCCGGTGCGCCGCTGGGGGCGCGGGCGCGTGACGCTGCTGGGCGACGCGGCGCATCCCACCACGCCCAACCTGGGGCAGGGGGGGTGCATGGCCATCGAGGACGCGGCGGTCCTGGCCCGCTCCCTGTGCGAGACGGACGACGTGCCCGCCGCGCTGCGCGCCTTTGAGCGGCGCCGCTTTCGCCGCACGGCGTGGATCACGCGCGAGTCGCTGCGCTACGGGCAGATGGCGCAGTGGCAGCACGCCGCGGCCGTGCGCATGCGCGACCTGCTCCTCCGCGCCACCCCCGCCGCCGTCGCCCGCGCCACGATGGGGCGGATGTTCGCCTTCGACGCGTAGCCCTCACCGCGGCCCTCACCCGGCTCTTTCCTCGCCTGCCCTCTCCCACAAACTGCGTGGGAGAGGGGATAAACGTCGCAACGGGCCGTGGGGGCGCTTCGGAGGGGGTGGAGTCCGCCCCCTCCGGGCCGGCAGCACCGGCCCACCTCCCCCAAAACTGCTGGGGGAGGTTGGGGGTGGGGCTGGGATCGGGGTGCTCCGGACAGGGTGGTGCGGGATGGTGGCCGCCCCCCTCCCCGGCCCTCCCCCGCAAACTGCGCGGGGGAGGGAGGTGCGAC
This sequence comes from Longimicrobium sp., assembly GCA_035635315.1. GTDB lineage: Bacteria > Gemmatimonadota > Gemmatimonadetes > Longimicrobiales > Longimicrobiaceae > Longimicrobium. The sequence goes on along the minus strand of DASQBH010001420.1, from coordinate 1,448 downwards.
GCACCTTTCGGGAACGGGATCGAAGTTCTCCCCTCTCCGCGAGGAACGAGCGGGGAGGGGCCGGGGGAGGGGCACCCCGCGGGCGCCAGATCGATGCTGTTCGCCGAATCTGGATCCCGGCAGCTCCCTCAACCTCCCCCAGCAGTTTTGGGGGAGGTGCGAGCCTGAGCGAGCGGAGGGGGCGGACTTCGGGGCCCCGTCGCAGCGCATTCGAAGTTCTCCCCTCTCCGGGGAGGGGCCGGGGGAGGGGCCCCTACCGCACCAGGTGGAACCGCTCCTGGCGCGCGAGGACCCAGCGGCGGTTGCCGTCGGCGTCGAGCGCGGCTTCTTCTTCCAGCGCCATGCGCACGGGCTGGCCGTTCCACTCGGGGACGGGGGTGGTGGCCTGCAGCTCGATGGAGAACCAGGTGCTGGGGCGCAGCGCCACGTCCCCGCGGCCCACCACGCCCTCCTGCCGGTCCCACAGCCCGATCAGCGGCCCCGCGCCGTGCCCGTGGTCGCCCACGGGGTGCGTGTACACGGTGCCGTCGATCCCCTCCGCGCGCATCCGCTCGCGCGTGCTGCGCAGCACCTCGTTGCCGGTGCGGCCGGGGCGCATCTCCTCCAGCAGCAGGTCCTGCAGGCGGTTGGCGCGGCGCAGGGCGGCGTACAGCCCTGCCGGCGCGTCCGCCTCTCCCGCGCGCAGCACGTAGCCCATGTGCTGCGTATCCGTGTTCAGCCCCAGCGCCGTCACGCCGAAGTCCGTGTGCAGCACGTCGCCGCGCTGGATGACGGGGTTGGCCGAATCCCCCATCTCCACCCCCGCGCGCTGCACGGTGACGGAGGGCTGGAACCAGGTGTCCAGCCCAAGGTCCGTAAGCCGCTGCCGCATCCACCAGACCACGTCTTCCGTGCGCGTCTCGCCTGGCGTGACCACCTGCGACGAGAAGGCGGTGCGGATGATGTCGTGCGCCAGGCGCTGCATCCGCTCGTACGTGGGCATCATCTCCGGCAGGCGCTCTTCCAGGTAGTGCAGCGCCAGCAGCTCGCGCCGGACGATGCGGCTGCGGTATTCGGGCGGCAGCGCCTCCTGCAGCTGCTCCCACTCCCCGGCGGTCAGGCCGTCGGAAAAGGCGTGGGTGTGGGAGATGTTGACGGCGATGTTGCGCGGGTCGCACGCCTCCACCACCGGCGGAAGCAGGCGCCACTGGTCCGGCCCGTACGGCTCCGCGGGGCGCACCGTGGCGCCGGCCGTGCCCGTGGCGGCGTTGGGATCGCGCACCACGCGGTACAGCCCGCCCTGCGCGCTTCCGCCGATGGCGATGCGCTCCACGCCGCGCTCCTCCCCGCGGTCGCAGAACACGTAGATCGTCCGCCGCCGCGCCGCCATCGTCGTGGGCGAGACGAGGCCCCAGAACACCGGGTCTTCCGCATACTCGCGGACGGGGACGATCCACATCTGCACGTCC
>DASQBH010001419.1:0-3472 GCA_035635315.1 Longimicrobium sp. | reverse complement strand
CAGGAGCCGGATGGGGTTTACGCGTTCAGGCAAATCGTTCAGGGTGCCGCGTCCCGCATCGCCCCGGGTTGAAACCCGGGGCTGGAACTGCCATAAGCCCCGCCCTGGGCTCGCGGAGCTCGCCCGGCGGGGCTTCACCTTCTCGCGTGAGCCATCCCCGGCGCGCGGGGCGGACGTCGACGCGAGGATCTCGCCCTGGTTGCGGACGCGCAGGTGCGTGGGACTCCGCGCGCGGCTGGCCGCCGTGTCCGCGCAGGCGGACTGTGTGACGTTGTTGCCGCGAATTGATTCGCTCCGGACGAGGCCGGCGGATCCACACCCGGTAGCGGACGCGCAGCTGCCCGGGACGCCGCACGCGGCCGGGCCGCCGAGTCCGCGCAGGCGGACTTTGCGTATTTCCAGCGGCGAATTCATTCGCTCCCGCGAGCGGACGGCAAATTCCCTGCGGGATGCACCACCGACGTTCGCCGCCCGTGTAGAGCCCCGCCCAATCGCGCAACGGCTGGACCGCACCCCCGCTTTTCCGTACCTTCGTACCCTCGTACGTCTGTTGTTCGTACGGTCGTACTCACGCACTACCGCACTCACGCACTTTGTCTTCCGTCTACGCCCAGAAGATCGCCGCGGAGCTGGGGCTTCGCGCGCCGCAGGTCTCGGCCGCGCTGGAGCTGCTGCTGGCCGGCAACACCATCCCGTTCGTCGCGCGCTACCGCAAGGAAGCCACGGGCGAGCTGGACGAGGTGCAGCTGCGCGACGTCCGCGACCGCCACGAGTACCTGGCGGAGCTGGACGAGCGCCGCGCCGCCATCCTCAAGTCCATCGACGAGCAGGGCAAGCTCACCCCCGAGCTCAAGGCGCAGATCGACCGCGCGGAGACCAAGAGCGCGCTGGAAGACCTGTATCTGCCCTACAAGCCCAAGCGCCGCACCCGCGCCACCATTGCCCTGGAGCGCGGGCTGGGGCCGCTGGCGGAGCTGCTGTGGACGGGGGAGACGACGGATGCGGAGCTGGCGGCGCGGGCGGCGTCGTTCGTCGACGCGGAGAAGGGCGTCGCGAGCGCGGACGAGGCGCTGGCCGGCGCGCGCGACGTGGCGGCGGAGCGGGTGAGCGAGGATGCGTCCGCCCGGGCCTACGTGCGCGACCAGGTGCGGCTGCGCGGCGTGCTGGAGAGCAAGGCGGCGCGCGGCAAGGAGAACGAGGTCAGCAAGTTCCAGGACTACTACGACTTCAGCGGCCCGCTCAAGGACATGCCCAGCCACCGCATCCTGGCCGTGCGCCGCGGCGAGGCGGAAGGGTACCTGACGGCCCGCATCGTCGCGCCGGACGAGGAGCTGGTGGCCGCGCTGCGCCGCCGCTTTCTGGACGGCCACCGCGCGCCGGAGCAGATGGGGACGGCGGTGGAGGACGCGTACCGCCGCCTCATCTCGCCGTCGGTGGAGGTGGAGGTGCGGATGGAGCTCAAGACGCGCGCGGACGAGGAGGCGATCGCCATCTTCGGCAGGAACCTGGAGGCGCTGCTGCTGCAGCCTCCCGCGGGCGGGCGGACGGTGCTCGGCGTCGATCCCGGCTACCGCACCGGGTGCAAGCTGGCGGTGGTCAGCAACACGGGCGCGCTGCTGGCGACGGGGATCTTCTACCTGCACCAGGAGGACCGGGCGCGGCGCGAGCTGGCCGCCATCATCCAGCAGCACGGGGTGGAGCTGGTGGCCGTGGGCAACGGGACGGCGAGCCGGGAGACGGACAAGCTGGCGAAGGAGGTCGTCCGCGACCTTCCCGCCGAGCGGCGCCCCGCGGTGGTGATGGTGAACGAGGCGGGGGCGTCCGTCTACTCCGCGTCCGACATCGCCCGCGAGGAGTTTCCGGAGCTGGACCTGACGATGCGGTCGGCCGTCTCCATCGCCCGGCGGCTGCAGGATCCGCTGGCGGAGCTGGTGAAGATCGACCCCAAGTCCATCGGCGTGGGGCAGTACCAGCACGACGTCTCGCAGACGCGCCTCAAGCGGCGGCTGGACGAGACGGTGGAGAGCTGCGTGAACCGCGTGGGCGTGGAGCTGAACACGGCCTCGCCCGCGCTGCTGAGCTACGTGGCGGGGATCGGGCCCACGGTGGCGCAGCGCATCGTGCAGCAGCGCGACGGCGAGGGGCCGTTCCGCTCGCGCGCGGAGCTGCTGAAGAAGGTGCCCGGTCTCGGTCCCAAGACGTACGAGCAGGCCGCCGGCTTCCTGCGCGTCCGCGGCGGCGCGCACCCGCTGGACGCGTCCGCGGTGCACCCGGAGCGCTACCGGCTGGTGGAGCAGATCGCCCGCGACCTGTCGGTGGACATGACGACGCTGGTGGGCAACGAGGCCGCCGTGTCGCGCATCGACCTGACGAAGTATGTGGGAGATGGGGTCGGCCTGCCGACGCTGGAGGACATCGTGGCGGAGCTCAAGAAGCCCGGCCGCGACCCGCGCGAGCAGTTCGAGGCGCCCGCCTTTCGCGACGACGTGCAGTCGCTGGAGGACCTCAAGGAGGGGATGTCGCTGCAGGGTACGGTGACCAACGTGGTGGCGTTCGGCGCCTTTGTGGACGTGGGCGTGCACCAGGACGGCCTGGTGCACGTCTCCGAGATGTCCGACCGCTTCGTGCGCGATCCCAACGAGGCGGTAAAGGTGGGCGATCGCGTGACGGTGCGGGTGATGTCCGTCGACGTCCCCCGCAAGCGCATCGCCCTGTCGATGAAGACGCAGCCGGGCGCCGCGCGTCCCTCCGGCGGCGGCAGGCCGGCCGGCGCGCAGCAGGGCGGGGCGGGGAAGTCCGGGCCATCGAAGGACGCCCCCCGCGACCGCAAGCCCGCGGCGCCGGCACCGAAGGCTCCGGAGCCGCCGAAGCCCGGTGTCGCGCCGAACGGGATGCGGATCACGACCAGGCGGTAGCCGGCACGCGCCGCGCGCCCTGCCGGAACAGGGGCGCGCGGCATCCCGCCCATTGCATCGGGATGATGAAGATACGCCTCGCCCTGCTCCTCCTGCTGTCCATCGGCGTGTCGGGCTGCAACGCCTACTACGGCATCATCTACGCGTTTCCCCAAACGCCGCCCCCTCCGCCGGTGCCCATGCGCGGCCGCGAGCCGGTGGACGTGGAGGAGATGCTCGGGTGCTGGCGGATGGTGAGGTCGGGGTGGCCGGAACCCTGGATCTTTGCGCTGGACGCCGGTCCCGCCGACACGACGCATCCTGGCGACGTGCGCCCCGGGGACCGGGCCGCACGCGCGTACCGCCAAACCCTCCGCGGAGACAACATCTACTGGCGGATCACTCCCCGGAACACGGTGGAGTTCTCCATCGACGGCGGGCTGCACGGCGTGGTGTACGAGTTCGTTCCGCGGGACGGCCGGCTGATCGGCCGCGTGGACGGATGGACGGACATCGTCGGCGTATACAGCAAGCCGTCGCGGATCGTCGCGGAGCGCGCACCCTGTCCGGCGGACGCC
>DASQBH010001418.1:0-4944 GCA_035635315.1 Longimicrobium sp. | reverse complement strand
GTAGTGGACGAGTTCCTCCTCGCGAGCCACGCCCACCAGCAGATCCGCCGCCGCGTCGTGCGAATCGGAGCAGTGACCGGCGGTTTCATGGCCGTCGCGATGGTCTTCGGGCTATGGGCCATGGCGGGGAAGCGAAGCGCGGAGAACGCGATGTACGCCGAGCGGGGCCGGATCGCGAGCATGTTCGCCGATCAGCCCGGCCACGAGTTTGAGGCCTTGCTCCTTGGTACGCGCGCGGTAGGACCGAGGCTTGAAGCGGGCCGGCCCCCCCCGCCCGAAGCCGTCGAAGGAATCGGGGATGCTATCGCGACGATCGGAGATGCGGTGTTCCTGCGTGATTCATCCGGATCGGACGTGGTCGATTTTTCCTCGGATGACGAGCGGATTCTAACCCAAAGCTCCAGCCGGATTATCGTGTGGGATGCTCTCGGGCGTCAGTTGTTCTCCAAATTTGCTGATTCCAGCGGCGAGCATCGAACGAGGGATTCGGAGAGGGTCGTATGGCGGTACGCCAAGCTGTGGCCGAACGGGCGCTGGGTCGTCGCCTCGCTAGGACCTCCACGCTTTGGTGACTTGGGTCCCTCGACTCGCCCCGAGAGGTACGCCGATTCAATTGGCCTGCATATCTATAACGTTGAGACGGGCGCTCGCATGCCCGAGGCCGAAGCAACGCTGGGGCAGATTGACCTGATCGGTTTCGTTCCGAACACTCCGCGCTTTTACACGTTGCGGAGCCATCCAAACGCGGCAGAGGGCGATGTGCACCTCTACTCAGGCGAGCCCGGGCAGCCGATTCGCCGGGTTGCACGCTTCGCCGGCTGGTCGGATGCCGTGCTTTCACCCAGAGGGAGTCGCATTGCTACTGCCGGGGCTGACTCCTTCGCTATATGGGACACCGAGACCGGACGCCGCATCGGAGGCGCCCGTAGAGAAGAAAGTGTAGAATGGATGTTGTTTTCCTCGGATGACTCCGTCTTGGTCACCACGAGATTTCCGTCGGAGGGCTTGTGGATGTGGAATGCAATAACCGGCCAGCCGCTCGGTACAATCATTAGGTCCAACCTGTTCAGTGCCTATCCGTTGATGACGGATGGCAAGAGCGTCGTGGGTTTCAATCCAGTGGAAGACTCGGTGTTCATCTGGAGGTTGCCGGGAGAGGGTCCGGACCGGTCGATTCACGCCGCCGACTACGGGATCAGGGGGATCTATCCAACGGGGCTTCTCCTGCTCAAAGCAGAGAAGCAGCGAACGCGTTTCATTGTAGCGACTTGGAACCCTTTGCTGGCCGATACACCCACGCTGTATCCGCAACTCGTTCTCTTTGGCGGGAACTCCTCGGCCAGAGTGTCGGACGACGGTACGCGTGTGGCGCTGCTGGAGCCGGAGCAGAGCCGTGTGCGGGTTTTTCGACTGAATCAGCCCAGCCATCCCTCCAGATCATCGAGCCCGGGCAGGTTGTACGCAATCGCATGCGACCGCCTTGCGCGAGAGCCCACCGAATGGCAGGCGCTAAGAAAGGAGAATCTCTGCCGGACTGAAACGCTTAAGAAATTCCGAGGATAACGCTTTCGTGACGGTCCATTCCGCAGGGTTGATCCTGCTGATGGTTAGTCATTCGGCTCTTCTCCTGAAGGGGAGAGTTCTTGGGCACACACATGACGCGCCAATGAACCGAGCCAGTCCCGGATGTCGGCAGCAACTCCGCTGCGGCTGCCGCGCTACCGGCAGACGCGCGGAGGCAGCGCGTGCGAGCAGCCGGTGAACGGGTCGCAGGTGGTGCTGGGCGGCGCCGCCGACGTGGGGTCGTCTCTCCCGCCATTGGCCTGATGCAACTGGAGCTGGTGTACGGGGCGGGGTGGTTTCCCTCGCACACCATCCCCGCCTACCAGGGAGCGCCGGAACTGGAGTTGGGCGGCTTTACGACGTATCTGACGATCAGCGGCGGCTTCGGCTTCTGAAGCCGGCGATGGACGTGCACACGGAAGGACGTGGATGAAAAGGACGTGGATCGCGGCGGCGGCCGGGGCGGCGGTGCTCTCCGCCTGCACCATCGCGGACGTGACGGTGGCGCCGGGGGAGGACCGCCTGGTGGTGGAGGGGGTGCTGCGGACGGACGCGCGGACGCAGTTCATCCTGCTGCACCGCGCCGTGCAGTCCGGCGTGGCGGAAGGCGAGCCGGGTGCGGAAGTCTTCGTCACCCGCGGCGACGGGATGCGCGTGCAGTTCCAGGAGACCGCGCTGGCGTGCTACTCCGTCGACGCCGGGTACCTGGACGCCGACACCCCGATCGAGATCCGCGGCACCTGCTACGCCTCGCCCGCCGTGCTGGGGCGGTGGGTGCGGCCGGGCTCTGCCTACGACCTGACCGTCCGCACCGCGCGCGGCGAAGAGGCGCGCGGCCGTACCGTGGTGCCGGGCGACTTTACGCTGAATGGCGTGCCGGTCTCGCGCGTGAACGACCAGCCGCCGGAGGGGTGCAACCTGGCCGCGGCCACGCCCCTGCCGCTCACCTGGACGCAGGCGGCGGGCGCGTGGGGGTACATCGCGCCGCTGCAGATCAGCGGGCTGGGCAGGGTGCTGCCGGACAGCTTCAACGCGCCGGACCCGCTGGAGCTCATCGGCGTCTCCGTGTCGGCCTCGGACACGTCGCTGGTGCTGCCGGGGGAGTTCGGCGTGTTCGACCGCTTCAGCTTCAACCAGAACCTGCTGCGCCTGCTGCAGACGGGGCTGCCGGCCGGCACCACGGCGCGCGTGGTGGTGGCGGCCGCGGACCGCAACTACATCAACGGCGTGCGCGGGGGATCGTTCAACCCGTCGGGCCCCGTGCGCATCTCCAGCATCGTGGGCGACGGCGTGGGCGTGTTCGGCTCACTGGTGCCGCTGCACGCCTCCGTCATCGTCGGCTCGTCGTTCCTGGGCCGCCCCTCCTGCACCGGCTGAAGACGGAAGTCTCACGCGGAGACGCGGAGAACGCGGAGGGACGAAAAGAGACAGAGGCACAGGGGAGCCTTCTCCCTCATGCCTCTGTTTCTTTGCCCTTGCAGTTCTCCGCGTCCTCCGCGTCTCCGCGTCCTCCGCGTGAGACCTGCTGTTGCCTACATCGAGCTGGCGAAGGCGTAAACGATCATCACGGTGGCACGGACGATCTGCTCGCCGGGGTTGATGGGGGTGGGAGCGGACTGGGCGGCCATGTCGGCCATCCCCTCGCGCGCCATCATCATCACCGGCCCGCCGTAGCCCACCTCCAGCGTGGACGCCTCGCGCACCATCCCCAGCTGCAACCCCATGGCGCTCGCCAGCGCCTCGGCGTCGGCGCGGGCGCGGCGGGTGGCCTCGGCGATGGCCTGCGCGCGGAACCGCGCCGGGTCGCGCAGGGAGAAGCGCACGCCGTTCACGCGGTTGGCGCCCGCCCCCAGCGCCGCGTCGATCAGGGCGCCCACGCGGCCGATGTCGTTGGTCGTGGCCGAGACGGTGTTGATCACCCGGTAGCCGCGGATGCGGGGCTCGCCGCCCTGCTCCACCGGCCGCTGGTCGTAGTCGGGAAACACGTTGTAGTCGCGCGTCTCGATGCGCTCGCGGGGCACGCCGGCGCGCACCAGCGCCGCGATCACGCGGTCCATGGCCTGCGCGTTGGCGGCCGCGGCCTCCTGCGCGTTGCCGGCCATGGTCTCCACCGCGAAGTCCGCCGTGGCCTGGTCGGGCGCGGCGCGCACCTCGCCCGTCCCGGTGACGCGGATGGAGGGGTGCGGCGCCGGCGGCGGCAGCGGCGTCTGCGCGGCGGCGTCTGCCGCGAATGCCAGCACCGCGGCGGCCGCGGCGATCGTCCTGGTACTGATCTTCATCCTGAAAACTCCCCGTCCGTGGTGTGCCTGCGTGCCGCCCCGGCGGCGGCTCGCGCATGGGTACCCGCCGCCCCGCGCGCAGGTTGCGCGCCGGGGGAAAAGAGGAAGGGCCCGGAGCGGGGAGGCTCCGGGCCCTTTGGGGGGGTGGACCAGCGTCGGACGGCGTGGAGGGCGGGTGATGCGGTCGTCGAGGAGGGAGGGGTGGTGCGGATGCTCTGAAAACTACCGGGCCCCCGTGCGCTGACCCCCCAGGTCAGGTTGCCCATCCTTCGGGCGCTTGCGGCATCCCTAAGGGCAAGGCGGGGGCCATGGTGGCACGGCACAGAAGTTTGTTGGTACATAAGCACTTAGCTCATTCCTGCCGCTGGCACGGCACGTTTTCGTGGGGAAATCATGACACGGTGTGAGACGTCCATGTCCCACAGGCCGACACAGGTGTATACAAAACACGACTGGAGATTCGAATTTCACGGACCAAATTTTCGATTTTTATCCGCCGATGCGGATGGCGATCCATCACGGCAGCCCGCCGCGGGGGTGCCGCGGCTGCTCGACGGGTGGTAAGTTTGCGCACGGACGGCGGATGCGCGGTCCTGATCCATCGAACCGGTGAGAAGCGGATGGCGGCCAGGAAGTACGGGATCCGGGAGGTTTTCGCGACGCTGCAGGGCGAGGGCGCGCAGGCGGGCACGCCCGCGGTGTTCCTTCGCTTCGCGGGGTGCAACCTGGGCTACGACGTGTGCCCCTGGTGCGACACCGACTGGGTGAAGGCCGCGTACACGCTGGACCTGGACGACACGCTGGACCTGGTGCGGCGCACGGCGCTGGAGGGGTTCGGTGGGGAAAAGCCGGGGCTGCTGCTGGTGGCCACGGGCGGCGAGCCCAGCCTGCAGTTCGACCGGCCGCTGTCGGACGCGCTACGGGCGCGCGGCTACCGCATCACCATGGAAAGCAACGGCTCGCGCCCGGTGGACCGCTCGCTGGTGGACTGGCTCACCATCTCGCCCAAGCAGCCCGGGTTCGCGCAGAAGGAAGGGGACGAGCTCAAGCTGCTCTTCACCGGCTCGTCCGCGCCGGGGATTACGCCCGACACGGACGCGGT
>DASQBH010001417.1:0-4567 GCA_035635315.1 Longimicrobium sp. | reverse complement strand
CGCCCACGATGAAGTTGTACGGCCGCGCCGCGTAGCACACCTGCGCCCCGGGCTTGGCGTAGTCGCGGATCCCCGCCTCGCTGCGCAGGCTCACCTCCAGCGCCTTGCGCCGCGCGTCTTCCAGGAACTGGCGCTCCTGGTCGCGGCCGCAGGTCTCCAGGTTCTCGTCGTTGTCGCCGCCCCACTTGCCCACCGCCCGAAAGCGCAGGATGAAGCGCGGGTCTCCCGCGAAGTCCTCGCTGAGGGATTCCAGGAAGGCCCCCATCTGCATGAAGTTCTTCTGGTCGAAGTTGACGCGGATGGCCACTTCGTACCTGGCGTCCCTGCGCGCGGCCAGCGAGCGCAGGTTGTCCAGGATCACGGCGTAGGTGGGGCTGCCGTCGCGCCCCACCCGCTTGCAGTCGTGCTCGCCCGGCAGGCCGTCCAGCGTGATCTGGTACCGGTTGCACCCCCACTCCAGCAGCCGGGTGGCACGCTCCTCGGTAAGGAGGTAGGCGTTGGTCGTCATGTTCTGCGCGACGGGAATGCCGTGCTGGGCCCCCAGCCGCTGCGCGAACGGGGCCAGGTCCTCCACGGCCTCCCACCCGTACAGCGGCTCACCGCCGAACCACGAGAGCGCCATGCCGCTGAGCCGGGGCGCCCGCTGCGTGAGCAGGTTGCGCACCCCCTCACGCACCTCCGGGCGCATGGTTCCCTGCTTGAACTTCTCGTAGCAGTACACGCAGCGGAAGTTGCAGTCCTCGCTGGCCAGCAGGATCAGCTGCAGGGTGTCCTGCCGCCACTGCTGGCGTCCGTACAGCATGCGGAACCGGTTGAGCTCGTTGGTCTTTTCCTTGACCAGAAAGCCGCGCTCGGAGAGAAAGGTGCCGATCTTGTCCAGCGGCTCGGCCACGCCGCCCACGGACAGGCGGGCCAGGACCGCGTCACGGCTGCCGGCGCCGAAGGCGCTCACCGCGCCGCTGTAGGTGTTCCACAGGATCAGCCGGCCGTCTTCGCCCACCGTGCGCGCGTTGAAGCGGGACGGCACCCAGCGCTGCGGCGGTGTGTACTTGAGCTGGACAAGCGCCGGGACGGCCGGAGCCGGTGCGCCCCGGTCCAGGGGCGAGGTCTGCATGTCGACGGTCGGCATCATGTAGCTCCTTTGGGCTCGGCCGCTGCCGGGCGGGTGTGATTCGGGATCTCACGGACGGCCGGGGACCGGGGAACGCCTCCGGAGGGAAGCGTTCCCCGGTCAGGCGACGATCAGTTGGCGCAGGGGCAGTTGGTGTTGGGGCAGTTGTTGCACCCCGAGTTGTCGTCCGCGAACGCGTCCGCCAACCCGCCGTCCACCGACTCCAGCTCTTCCACGTCGAGCTCGTCGTCCTGCTGGATGGGGAATTCCTGCTCGGCCATGGGGTCTCCTTGGGAAAGGATGATGAAGGGAACAGCCCCCGCGCCAAAGGCATTCGGCATGCCGTTTCCCGCCGTTATGCAAAGTGTTTCCACGCAAGCACGTAGCGGTTCGAATCCCGTCAGCCCAACGGAGGCGCCGCGCCAAGCCCGGCATTCCGGCTCTACACCGTCGAATCCCGCCTCTATTTCAATCGGGACCTCACCCGGGTGGGATCCCCGCGCTCAGAGGTGTTGCCGGACGTGCCCGGTGTGTTGATTCCCGGAGAGACGTCCCTCCAGGCCTGGTTGTACGCCCGGACCATTTCCAGCGGGAGGAGAGCGTCGCGCGGCGTCTCCCTCAAGATGGCGGTTTTGCCGGATCCGGGATAAGCAGGGAGCGAAGATCCTTCGATGCGCCCGGGTGGTTGTGAAGGTCCAGGTCCGCGCTCCGGGAAGTCACGCTCCCGGTCCAGGGTTCAGAAGCACCCGCTCAGACGGAGGGAAGCGGAAGCAGGAGGGGGATCTACGGATCGCCGCCTGCCTCTGTCAGTGACACGATCATGCGGGCGTGACGGCCCTTTCCGGGGTGCCCGCCAGGCAACGGAAGCGCTCCTCCGCTCCGCCGGCGGCGATCTCCTCCAGCGTCAGCTCGGCGAGCGCCAGCAGCACGCGGGCGCGCCCCGCGGGGGTGCGCCACGCCCCGTCGAGCGTGGCGTCCGCCTCTTCCAGGCGCCGCGCGGCCGCGCGGACGATCCGCTGCAGCACGGCGAACGAGGCGTCCGAAAGGGGCCGGTCGCCGCGATAGTTCCACAGGCGGCCGCCGGCGCGGCACCCGTCCTCTCCTTCCAGCCCGCAGAAGCGGAGAAACCAGCCGGCCCGGTAGCGCCCGGCCGCGGCCACGATCCCCGCGTAGTCGGCGATCAGCTCGTCCAGCAGGTTGTTGCGCATGGAGCCCAGCACGCGCCGCGTAAGGTAGTGCGCGCACTCGTGCTCCAGGCGGATGGTGAGCGAGGCCCGGCTCCATTCGTCGGGCTCCATCTCCATCTCCTCGGCGGGAACGCCGCTGTACGGGCCCCCGCTGAGCAGGATGAAGCGGTCCTGGTACAGCTCCCTGCGCCCCTTGAGCGCGGCAAAGGCGGCGGACCAGTCCCGCGCCCCGCCCGCATCCACCTCACCCGCTTCCCAGCGGCGGCGCAGCTCCGCCACGCGGCCCCAGTTGTTGTAGCCGGCCACCATGCACGCGCCCATGGAGGCGGGGAGCGGCACCGGCTCGTTCTTGCGGACCAGCGCGCGCACCAGCGCCTCGAAGTCCGCGCGGTGCGGGGCAACCAGCACGGGAACGGCCCCGGCGGGGGTGGGATGGATGAAGAGCCGCAGCACGCCCTCGTCTTCCAGGCGCAGGTCCTCCGCGCAGTCGGGAAGGGAGCCGCGGCGGACGGCTGCCTGGTACGCCTCTCCCTCGCTCACGCCGGCCGCCACGGGAAAGCGCAGCTGCACCAGGTGCTCGCGAAGAACGGGGAGAACGCCGCGCGTCCGGGCCTGCGCCGCGTACCCCGTCCACGCCTCCACGAACGGCTCGTCCGGCAGCGGAAGGCGCACGGAGCCGGGGGCGGCGAACACGCTGTGGTTGTAGGCAAGCAGCTCCGCCACCTCCGGCTCGTCCGCCCCAAAGCGGCGCAGCACGCCGGCGCGTGCGGCCTCGCGGGCGGCGGCGGGGTGGGCCAGGAGCGTCTGCATGAGGGCCGCGCCTTTCAGGGGCGGAGGGATGCGGGCAGCCGCGGTTCGCCGGGATGGCGCCGGCGCCGGTTACTTGGTGCAGCTGCAGTTCCCGTTCACCGTGCAGCCGGAGTTGGTGTCTTCCGGGGTGACGGCAAGGCCGCCGAGCACGTCCTCCAGGTCCTCCGCGTCCAGCGCGTCGAAGTCACCCTCATCAGGCGGGAGAAGGCCGTCGGCCATCGAGGTCTCCTTGTAGGGAAGAATAGGCATTAACGGGCGGCAGGCGCACGAGGGGAGCATGCGACGTGCCATTTTACGGCGGGTTCGCAAGCCCGTACGGCGCAACGGTGTGGCGCGCCGGGCGCGGCGCCTCCCCCCCACCCGATGGGCGCCTCGCTCTAGCGGGTGGCTGCGGGGCTCTACCGCGCCGCCACGGCCGTGGACCCGGCCGCCCCCTCGTCCAGGTAGTGGAACTGGCCGCCGCGCACCACCACCTTGTGGATCGGCATTCCCACCAGGTTGCCGGCCTGGTCAAAGCTGAACGCGCCCGTCACCCCGCGAAAGCCGCGCAGGCCGCGCATGGCCGCCGACACCTTGTCGGGCTCGGTGCTCTGCGCCTCGCGCATGGCCTGGGCAAGCACCCGCACCGCGTCGTAGCCCAGCGCGGCGCCCACGTCGGGCTCGGCGCCGTAGCGCTTGCGGAACGCCTGGTTGAACGCCTGCACCTCGGCGTCGGGCGCCTCGGGGTGGAACGCCGAGGCGATCACCGTTCCCTCCACGGCCGCGCCACCCGTCTTCAGGAACCCGGGAGTGGCCAGGGCGTCGCTCCCCAGCACGGGAACGTCGATCCCCCGGCTGCGCAGCTCCTTGATCAGCAGCGCGGCCTGCTCGTCGCCCCCGCCGATGAACACGGCGTCGAACTCCCAGTTGGTCCACGCGTTCACCGTCTGCTCGGCGGCCACGGGGTTGGCGCTCAGGTTGGGATCGAACGACTCGCGGTTCACCACCTGCCCGCCGCCCGCCACCAGGTGCTCCTCGAAGGAGTTGGCCAGCTCACGCCCGTACTCGTTGCGCGCGTAGTAGATCACCATGCGCCGGTAGCCCCGGTCGCGCGCGTACTGCGCCATCTGCCGCCCCACCTCGGTGTCGTTGAACACGGTGCGGAACACGCGGCCGTACCCCTTGTTGGTGAGCTCGGGGGTGGTGGACGTGGCGCTGACGAGCAGCAGCCCCGACAGGTCGTAGATCGGCGCGGCCGACACGGTGACGTACGAGTGCAGGTGCCCGATCACGGCCACCACGTCGGGGTTGCGGCCCAGCTCCTGGGCCACGATGCGGCCGCGGTCCACCGACTCCTGGTCGTCCAGGCGCAGCAGCTTTACGGGGCGGCCCAGCACGCCGCCGGCCGCGTTGAGCTCCTCCACGGCCAGGTCCATCCCCTTGCCGTAGAGGATGTCGTTGCCGCGCATGGCCCACGGCC
>DASQBH010001416.1:0-2935 GCA_035635315.1 Longimicrobium sp. | reverse complement strand
AATAGGGAATAGGGAATAGGGAATAGGGAATAGGGAATAGGGAATAGGGAATAGGGAATAGGGAATAGGGAATAGGGAATAGGGAATAGGGAATAGGGAATAGGGAATAGGGAATAGGGGAGTGTGGCCGCGCCCTTGTGCTGTCATCCTGAGGCCCGGCAACGACGTGCGGTCGGCTCACTCGACGGGTCGCAGGGCCGAAGGATCTACTCTCTGCCTGCTCGAAGGCAGACGCGGTAGCCCGCGCCACTCCGGCGGCTACGACACCGCCCGACAGAGCCGGTGGCCGCCGCGGCCAGATCAGCGAACGCGCAGCCCTGCCGGCCCGGTGCCGCGGAGGGCTGCAATGCATTGCGGCACGCGGCTTCGTCATCGTCCAGCAGGAACCTTCGTGCGGGGCGGCCGGTAGACGGCGCGGGTTCTGTCTCTCCTCCTGCGCTGGCGGATGGATGATGGACGCGCGGCTCGGACGGTGGGTTTTGCGGATACTCACCGCAATTGCGGTGTTGTTGGCGGCTCCGGCCGGTGCGCAGCCGGACTGGTACAACCGGTGGCTGCCGGACTCGCTGGAGCTGGCGCGGGACGCGGTGCCGATCCCGTTTGCCGCGGTGTGGACGGACTGCGATCCCCCGGGCACCCAGGTGGTGCGCGACAGCGCCGACGCGGCGGAGATCCGGCGCTTCAGCGGGTGCGATCCGCTTCCGTTCCCCGACCTGGGACGCGAGCTCTACGTCCGGGTGGTGATGATGGGCGACTGCCACGCCCGGCACTCGGTGGATGCCTTTCGCTCCGCCTCCCGCCGCGAGTACCGCATCCTGATCGTGGATCGATACGGCGGCTGCCGCGCGGGACGGATCGTGGAGCGGTGGATCCGGCTTCCCCCGCTTCCCGAAGGCTGGACCGTCGCGTTCACGGAGCGCAGGATCGACCATCCCGACCGGGTGCCGTGGAGCACCGATTCGCTGGACGTCGCGGAGGATGCGGTACCGATGGAGGCGGCGTGGGAGCGGATCGACTGCGATCCCGGCGAGGTGCGCGTGGTGCGCGACCGCGTGGACGCGGAGTCCATCCGGGACGCTCCGGGGTGCGACCCGTCCGCCTTTTCCGCGCTGGGCCGGGACCTGTACGTCCGGGTGCTGCCGGGCCCGGTGTGCGACGCCCGGTACGACGTGCACGCCTATCGCTCCGAGCTTCGCCACGAATACCGGGTCGTGCGCGTGCACCGGTCCCGCGCCTGCAAGGCGCCGGGCGGCGGCCCGCGCTGGTATCGCCTTCCGCCCCTTCCCGAGGGGTGGACGGTGGTGTTCACGGATGGATGAAGCGGATTCGCCGCGCCCCCCACGCCGCGGCGCCGGGTTTGCGGATGGCGCGGCGATGACGATCATCGCCCGGAGCCCGTCCGCCTGATGCCGCACCCGGACCCCTATACCGAGATCCGCCTGGTGGGCCTGCGCACGCTGCGCGGGGCCAACTTCTGGAGCAGCCGCCCCGTCACCCGGCTGGACGTGGCGGTGGGCGCGTACGAGGAGATCCACTCGGCCGACGTCCCGGGGTTCACCGACGCGCTGGTCCGCGCCATGCCGGGGCTGTGGGAGCACCGCTGCAGCATCGGCGAGCGCGGCGGCTTCATCACGCGCCTGCGCCGGGGCACGTACGCACCCCACATCGCCGAGCACGTGGGGCTGGAGCTGCAGACGATGGTGGGGCACGACGTTGGATACGGACGCGCCCGCGGCGGCGACCGGCCGGGCGAGTACACCGTCGTCTTCGAGCACCTGCACGCGGAGGTCGGCCTTCGCGCCGCGGCGCTCGCGCTGGACGTGGTGCAGAAGGCGTTCGCGGGGGAGCTGGACGACGTGGACTACGCGCTCAACGAGCTGCGCGCGCTGGTGGACACCCCCGACGTGCCGCCGCTCACGCAGCGCGTCCTCTGCGGCATCACCGGCGGCGGCGAGCGCGCCGCGGTGCGTGACGAGATGCTGCGGCGGGGCGTCAGCGACCACGAGCTGATCGTGGACGTGGCGCCGTCGTACATCCTGAACGCGGGGCTGCCGTACGCCCGGTCGGCGATCGCCGTCATTCTGGACAGCGACGTGCAGGACGTTCCCGACCGCTACCGCACGGAGGAGCGCAACCTGCAGCTGGTCTCCGTGATCGCCGACGCGGTGGAGCGGGACGGGATCGTGGTCCTTCCCGGGCGGGAATGGGAGGTGCAGGACATGGCGCGGCGCGCGGGGTGCCGCGTGGCCGTGTTCTCGGAGCTGGACGCCGTCCCCGCGCGCGACACGCGGGTGGCGCATTCGGTGGCGATGGTGCGGGACGGGCGGATCGTGATCGAGACGGGCGGCGAGCTGAGCGACGCCGGACCGCTCGTCGACGGGGCAGACCGCGCCGCGCAGGTGGCGGCGGCGCTGGCGGTGCACTCGCTGCGCGAGCTGGGCGCGGCGGAAACGGGAGAGGAATGGAACGGCAGTCGAGCAACGGAGCCGGCGCGCGTGGCGCCGTAAAGCGGGAGCCGGTGCGCAGGCGCTCGGACCGCACCGGCGGCACCCTGGTGCTCATCGGCGGCGCGTGCGAGCCCACCGGCGACGCGCTGGGAGCATTCCTGCGCCACTGCAACGCGCTGGACGGCGGAAAGATCGTGGGGATCACCACCGCCTCGCAGGACCCCGCCGGCTCCGCGCGCGAGTGGATGAAGTCGTTCCAGGAGGCGGGGGCCACGCACGTGGAGATCCCCATCATCGACCGGCGCGACCAGGCGCAGGACCGCCGCATCGTGCGGATGATCGAGGAGGCCGACGGCATCTTCTTCGGCGGCGGCGACCAGGTGCACCTGGTGGCGACGGTGGGCGGGTCGCGGGTGGACCGGGCGGTGCGCGAGGCGTACGCCAACGGCGCCACCATCTGCGGCACCAGCGCGGGGGCCGCGGCGCTC
>DASQBH010001415.1:0-2385 GCA_035635315.1 Longimicrobium sp. | reverse complement strand
GCCGGCGCTGCAGTACGCGGATTTCGCCGAGTGGCAGCGGCAGTGGATGCACGGCGACGCGCTGGACGCGCAGCTGGCGTACTGGCGCGAGCGGCTGGCCGGCGCGCCCGCCGTGCTGGAGCTGCCCACCGACCGCCCGCGCCCCGCCGTGCAGAGCCACCGCGGCGAGAGCCACGCCTTCGAGGTGCGCCCCGCCCTGGCGGCCCGCCTGCGCGCGCTGGCCCGCGAAACGGATTCCACGCTGTTCATGGTGCTGCTGGCCGCGTTCGACCTGCTGATCCACCGCCTCTCCGGCCGCGAGGACGTGGTGGTCGGCTCGCCGATCGCGGGGCGGATGCGGGGCGAGGTGGAGGGGCTGATCGGCTTCTTCGTCAACACCATGGCGCTGCGGACGGACCTGAGCGGCGACCCCACCTTCCGCGACCTCGTCGCCCGGGTGCGGGAGACCACGCTGGAGGCGTACGCGCACCAGGACCTGCCGTTCGAGCGGGTGGTGGAGGCGATCCGGCCGGACCGCACGTTGAGCCACAACCCGCTCTTTCAGGTCGCCTTCGCGCTGCAGAACGTGCCGATGGAGCCGGTCCGGCTCCCCGGGCTCACCCTGCGGCTGGAAGAGGTGGACAGCGGCACCAGCAAGTTCGACCTGTTCCTGGAGATGGAGGAGCAGGGCGAGCGGCTGCGCGGGCGCGTGGAGTACGCCACGGACCTGTGGGAGCCGGCCACGGCCGACCGGATGATCCGCCTGTTCCTGCACCTGCTGGACGGCGTCGCGGCCGATCCGGACCGTCCCGCCTCGCGCACGGAGCTGGTGGACGCGGGGGAGCGGCGGACCCTGGTGGAGCGCTGGAGCGGCGCCGCGCGTGTCGTTCGGCACGAGGCGACGGTCCACGGCACCTTCGCCGCGGTGGCGGAAAGCGATCCGGCGCGCCTCGCCCTCTCCTGGGACGGGGGGACGATGACGTACGGCGAGCTGCACGAGCGCTCCTCGCGCCTGGCCAACCACCTGCGGGCGCTGGGCGTGGCGGCGGACGAGCCCGTGGCGCTGGTAATGGACCGCTCGCCGGAGCTGGTGGTCGCCGTGCTGGCGGTGCTCAAGGCGGGCGGCGCGTACGTCCCCATCAACCCGCAGTACCCCCGCACCCGCGTGGAGCTGATGCTGGCGGACTGCGGCGCGCGGACCGTCCTGGCGCAGGCGCGGCTTGCCGCGTCCGTCCCGGCGGACCTGGGGATGCGGGTCGTGCGGGTGGATGCGGAGTGGGATACGGTCGCCGTGGCGTCGGCAACGGATCCGCGGGTGGAGGTGGATGCGGAGGGCGCGGCGTACGTCATCTACACCTCCGGATCCACCGGGCGGCCCAAGGGCGTGGCCGTTCCGCACCGCGCCGTGCTGCGGCTCGTGCGTGGCGCGGACTACGCGCGCTGCGGGGCGGAGGAGACCTGGCTGCAGCTGGCGCCCGTCGCCTTCGACGCGTCCACGCTGGAGCTGTGGGCGCCCCTGCTCAACGGCGGCCGCGTGGCGATCTTTCCCGCCGAGCTGCCGACGGTCGAGGCGCTGGGCGGCTTCATCTCCCGCCACGGGGTGACCAGCGCCTGGCTGACGGCCGGCCTCTTTCACCAGATGGTGGACGCCAACCTCGCCGCGCTGGGCGGGCTGACGCAGCTGCTGGCGGGCGGCGACGTGCTCTCCGTTCCCCACGTGCGCCGCGTGCTGGAGGCGCTTCCGGAGCTGCGCCTCGTCAACGGCTACGGGCCGACGGAGAACACAACGTTCTCCTGCTGCCACCGCATACGCGCGGAAGACGCCGAGCGCGCCTCCATCCCCATCGGCCAGCCGATCGCCGGCAGCACCGCCTACGTGCTGGACGCGCACCTGCGCCCGGTGCCCACGGACGTCCCCGGCGAGCTGTACGTGGGCGGCGAGGGGCTGGCGCGCGGCTACCTGAACGGGGCCGCGCTCACCGCCGCGCGCTACGTACCCCATCCCTTCTCCGCCACCCCGGGAGCGCGCCTCTACGCCACGGGCGACCGGGTGCGCTGGCGTCCCGACGGCACCCTGGAGTTCCTGGGCCGCATCGACCAGCAGGTGAAGATCCGCGGCTACCGCATCGAGCCGGGGGAGATCGAGGCGGCCCTGCAGCGCGATCCGTCGGTGGCGGGTTGCGTGGTGCTGGTGCGCGAGGACGTCCCCGGCGACCGGCGGCTGGCGGCGTACGTGGTCCCCGCGGCGGGGGTGGATGCGGATGCGGCTCTGCTCGCGGCCGACATCCGTGCCTGCCTGCAGGAGCAGCTTCCCGCCTACATGCTGCCGTCCGCGGTGGTGGTGATGGATGCACTGCCGCTGACGGAAAACGGCAAGGTGGATCGCCGCGCCCTTCCCGCGCCCCC
>DASQBH010001414.1:0-2252 GCA_035635315.1 Longimicrobium sp. | reverse complement strand
GCCCTGGCCGGCGGCGGGTGGGCCGGGCACTGGATCTACTGGGTGGCGCCGGTTACCGCGATGCTGGCGGCGGTCCGCGCCTACGAGCTCCTGCGCCCGGCCGGCACCTTCGCCGACGGCGCCGCGCCGCTAGAGGTGGAGGCTCCGGCCATCGCGGAGGAGAGCCCCGCCGCCACGCCGTGAGCGCGCGGCGAGGCGGTGTGGACTCGGACCGACCCCGCAAAGAGTGGTGATACGGATCCGGCCAACGGTGTCATTCTGAGTCATTCGGCGCTGCGCGCACCAAGCGCAATGAAAAAGGGCCAGCGGCGCAGTTGCCAGAATTGGACGAACCGGACTTTTCTATTCAGCGCCTGTAGACGCGCGGGGCGCCTTCCATCACGCCAGAAACTTGACGGCGGGGCGGGCTGGGGTTTGTAGAATGAGGCGCGCATCCAGGAGCCAAGGCCGGTACAACACTGGTGGTGCTACCCCGTATTTCAGCGTGGCCTGGGGAAGTTTGCGGCCCCATCACTGGTGACACGCCAGTGCCTTGCTCGCACTGGCATGATCCCGTTTAGGAGAATGCTCCCTGCTGCCGCCTCCCCGCTCCCGGATGCGCCGTCCTCGTTTCCAGAATGACAGGAGGCCGCGGTGAAGCGCAAGCGTTGGACAAAGGGACACAAGCCTCGCCAGCACATCTCGTTGCTGGAGCGCATCAATCCCGATGTGGCGGGGATCGACTGCGGCTCTGCCGAGCATTTCGTAGCCGTCCCGGTCGGCCGCGATCCCGATCCCGTGCAGTCATTCCAGACCTTCACGGCTGATCTTCACCGGCTTGCGGACTGGCTATCGGCTTGTGGCGTGCGCAGCGTGGCCATGGAAGCCACGGGCGTGTACTGGATCCCGCTGTTCGAGATCCTGGAGGTTCGTGGCTTTGAGGTCATCCTGACCAATGCCCGCCATGTGAAGAACGTAGCCGGCCGCAAAAGCGATGTGGTGGATTGCGAGTGGCTTCGCGAACTCCATAGCGTGGGGCTCCTGCGAGGCAGCTTCCGGCCAGCCGAGGCGATCACCGCGCTTCGCGGGTATGTGCGCCATCGCGATACCCTGGTGGCGGAAATGAGCAGCACGATCCAGCGGATGCAGAAGGCGCTCGTCCAAATGAACGTGCAGCTTCCGCAGGTGATCACGGACATCACGGGTACCACCGGCCTGGCGATCCTGCACGACATCGTGGACGGGAGAACCGATCCCCAGCAGCTCGTTCTTCATCGCGATCCCCGTTGCCACGCTTCCCCTGAGCAGTTCGTTGCTGCCCTCACGGGGAACTATCGCGCCGAACACGTGTTTGCCCTCCGGCAGAACCTCGCTCTTTTCGAGTACTATCAGGGTATGCTAACCGAGTGCGATGCCGCGATCGAGCACCACCTGCAGACGCTCGCTGCCCAGACGGAGGTCTCCACCGCCCCTCTGCCCCCGCGCCGCACCAAAGCTCAGTCGCGAAGCAAGGAGCCGCGCTTCGACATCCGCCGCTATCTCCACCGGCTTACCGGTACGGACCTCTCCCAGGTCGACGGGATCGGACCTTACCAGGCGCTCCGGCTCATCTCGGAGATCGGAACGGATATGCAGCGCTGGCCAACGGAACAGCACTTCACCGCTTGGCTCACCCTCGCGCCGCAGAACAAGATCTCTGGAGGGCGGCTGCTCAGCTCCCGTACGCCTGCCTCCGCGAACCGCGCCGCCGCGATGCTTCGCATGGTCGCGATGAGCTTGGCGCGCACCCAGACCGCGCTGGGAGCCTTCTACCGACGACTCGCCGCGCGCATCGGCAAAGCGAAGGCAATCACCGCCACGGCCCGGAAGGTCGCCGTCCTCGTCTACCGGATGCTCAAAGGCGAAATCCAATATCAGGATCCTGGCCCCGACGCGTACGATGCTCGCCAGCGTCAGCGCCTCGTGCGCAAACTACACAAGCGCGCCGCATCTCTCGGCTTCGCGCTCGTCGCCATTGATACCGGAGAACTCCAACCGGCAGGAGTTTCTTAGGAGGGAGGCGCCGCGCGAAACCGTCTTCCGCGCCCGAAGCCGTGACGCCGACCGAAGAATCTCTTTCGGAAACGGGCGGGGTCTCGCGCCAGATCCAGACGCAGCCGACGGGATGGTGCGCCCATCGTCCACCACTCCGCGATCCGGGTGTGCGGGACGGTTCGCAGATGAGCGGTCGCGACGGAGTCGTTGACAGGAACGCCCGCGTTGCGTTACCCTCC
>DASQBH010001413.1:0-4827 GCA_035635315.1 Longimicrobium sp. | reverse complement strand
CGTTCCGGGCGTTCGCGCGGTGCCTGCGGGCCACCTACCGCCCCTCGGGCGTTTATCCCGGCCGGGTGCGCCTGGTGCTCGTGGACGATCCCAGGATGGACGAGGCGGCCAACCGCGCGCACTTCGCCGGGGTAGAGCGGGGATGGAGGAAGTGGGCGCCCGGGCTGGTGTTCTCGGTCGGCGCGGGGAACCACATCACCGCGCTCAAGTCGCCCCACGTGGCGACGCTGGCCCGGTTCCTCGCCGAGGATCGCGGCGCGCGCGAGGGGTGACGCCCGTCCGGAGTATCCGCGGACGAGCCGGTGTGCACGGATGCCGATTCTGCCGATTCGGTGTGCATCCAGGCTTCGAAACGGCATTTCACGCGGAGGGACGCGGAGAAATGGAGGACGTGGAGAAAGCGACCCTCGTTCTTTTTTCCGCGTCCTCCGCGCCCTCCACGTAAGGCAGGCAGTAGAACTTCAAGTGCACAACGAACAGTGAGAAACGGTATGAGATGAGGTTTGCGGACGCGAGACAGGGCCCTTGCATTTCTTTAGTGGTATGGTTTACTATATCACCATACCGCTTGTTTGTGTTGCTGTCGTCGGATGGCGGCGCGAACGCAGGCAGAAGGAATCCGAATCCCATGCTGGCTCTGCTTTCCGCGCCGCGCGGCCGCGTATCCGCCGCGCGCGTCGCCGCCCGGGCGCGGGAGCACGAGCGCGCGGAGACGCCCGGCGACGTGATCCACCTGCCGCGCGTGCCGGCGGCGTCCGCAACCCCCGAGCGTCGGGCTGGTGCGGACGGGTCCGTATCGCGCCAGAGTGCCGCGAGTAATGGCCAGGCGGTGGTGGATGGCTGAGCGGGAACGGGCGGCCTCGCTCCGCCGCGGCCGCGCGGCTATACTCCCGCGCGGAACCCCGCTCCGGCTCCCTCGCGGGCTGCAGCCGCTTTGCGCCGCGCCGCTCCGCCCCGCCCATGGCGGGTGCGGCGGACGCTTCGCGCACGGGCCGTCCGCGCCGCCATGCAGCCCGTGACGGGCGGCGGCGCGGCCGCGGCGGACGATCACCGCCCCCTTCTCGCGGGGCTCTCCGGAATCATCATGGATCGCGAGTGGAACGACGGGCAGCCGATCTACCGACAGCTTCGCGACCTGGTGGCCGCGATGATCCTGGACGGCGTGCTCAACGAAGGCGATCCCCTCCCCTCGGTGCGCCAGGTGGCGGCCGAGTACCGCGTCAACCACCTCACCGTCCTCAAGGGCTACCAGCAGCTGGTGGACGAGCAGCTGGTGGAGAGCCGGCGGGGCCGCGGCATGTACATCAACGCCGGCGCGCGCGAGCTGCTGCTGCAGGGAGAGCGCGAGAAGTTTCTCACCGAGCAGTGGCCCCGCATCCACGCCACCATCCAGCGGCTGGGCCTTACCCCCGAAGAGCTGCTGGCCGCCCAGGCGCCCGCGCCGAACCCCGCAGAGGAGCGCTGAAGCATGGCCTGCATCGAAGCACGCGGCCTCCGCAAGTCGTATGGCAGCACGGTGGCGCTGGACGGCATCGACCTGCGCGTGGAGGAGGGCCGCATCCTGGGGCTGATCGGCCCCAACGGCGCGGGAAAGACCACCGCCCTCAACGCCATCCTGGGCCTTACGCCCTACAAGGGAGAGCTGAACGTGCTGGGGCGCGACCCCTGGACGGAGCGCGACCGGCTGATGCGCGACGTCTCCTTTATCTCCGACGTGGCGGTGCTGCCGCGCTGGATGCGGGTTTCGCACGCGCTGGACTACGTGGCCGGCGTGCACCCGCGCTTCGACCGCGGCAAGGCGGAGGGGTTTCTCCAGAAGACCACCATCCGGCACGGCAGCAAGCTGCGGGAGCTGTCCAAGGGGATGGTGGCCCAGCTGCACCTGGCCCTGGTGATGGCGGTGGATGCCCGGCTGCTGGTGCTGGACGAGCCCACGCTGGGGCTGGACATCCTCTACCGCAAGCAGTTCTACGACACGCTGCTGAACGACTACTTCGACCGCACGCGCACCATCGTGGTGACCACGCACCAGGTCGAGGAGATCCAGGACGTGCTCACCGACCTCATGGTGATGGACCGCGGACGCATCGTGCTGCAGTGCAGCATGGAAGAGGTGGAGTCGCGCTACCTGGAGGTGATGGTGCCGCCCGCGCACCTTGGCGAGGCGCGGGCGCTGGGCCCCATGCACGAGCGCCAGGTGTTCGGCCGCACCATCCTGCTCTATGACGGCGCCGACCGCCGACGGCTCGCGGCGCTGGGAGACGTGCGCACCCCCAGCCTGGCCGACGTGTTCGTCGCGGTGATGGGGAGCCAGGCAGGGCAGACGGAGGAGGCGGCCTGATGAACGCGCTGCCGAACGCAGTGGCCGAGCCGGACGTGCACGCCGCCGATCCCGCCCCCGCGGCCCCGCCGCGAACCCGGCCGTTCTACTGGTCGCTGCGGCGCGAGCTGTGGGAGAACCGCTCCGTCTACCTGGCGCCGATGGGGGTGGGGGCCTTTACGGTGGTCGCCCTCATCATCCACGTCCTCACCATGCCCAGCCACATGCCCGGCATGCTGGCCAACGACCCGGCGACCGCGGGAACGGCCTCGGTGGCGTACCGCGTGGCGGCGCTGCTGATGTTCGTGACGGCGTTCGTGATCGGCGCGTTCTACTGCCTGGAGGCGCTGAGCGCCGAGCGCCGCGACCGCAGCATCCTGTTCTGGAAGTCGCTCCCCGTCTCGGACCTCACGACGGTGCTGGCCAAGGTGTGCATCCCCCTGGTGGTGCTGCCGCTGGTCACGTTCGCGGCGGTCGTGGCCATGCACCTTGCCCTGATTCTGCTGAGCACCATCGCGCTGCTGGTGCAGGGCCAGAGCGCCGTGCCGCTGTGGCGCAACGTGCCGCTGCTCAGGCTGTTTCCCGCCCTGCTGTACGGGGTGGCGGCCATGGCGCTCTGGCTCGCGCCCGTCTACGGCTTTCTGCTGCTGGTGTCGGGGTGGGCCCGGCGCACGGCGGCGCTGTGGGCGGTGCTGCCGCTGCTGGCGCTGGGCCTGCTGGAAAAGCTGACGATGGACACGCTGCACGTCCGCGCGTTCGTGATCGACCGGCTGATCGGCTGGTACCCGGAGGCGTACCGGCTCCCGGGGCCGGTCCACGTGCCGTTCGAGCCGCTGACGCCGCTGACGCCCGGACGGTTCCTGGCCACGCCGGAGCTGTGGATCGGGATGGCGGCCGCCGTGGTGTTCGTGGCCGCGGCGGTGCGCCTGCGCCGGTACCGCGAGCCGATCTGAGTCCCAGGGGAAGGATCGTGCGGGAGAGATAAAGAGGACGCGGATGAGAGACTCATTCGCGTCTTCTCTCGTTTCCGCCACGTCCTGGCATGATCCCGAATCCGGAAAAGCCAGGGTACGGAGGAACAGACAAAAGCCGGAGGAACAGAGACGAGCCCCCATGGTTTTCTCTGTTCCTCCGGCCTTTGTCTGTTCCTCTGTACCTCCAATCTTTTTCAGGATCCGGGATAATCCCGAAACCGGATTTGGGGCGGATTCATGTGAAGTTCTCCCTTCAGTTGCGCGCTCACGAAGTCTCCGCCGCCAACAGGAGCCTTGCGTGCGATATGGTGTTATAGTAGTGTATATCACCAGAACGCTGTGGTGGTGCTCTCAAGCGGGTCATCAATCGAGAACCCCATCGCGTCCCAGGTCCGCTCCAGCCGCCAGATCGAATGCGCGCCGGCGGAATCCCCATCAACCGACCTACCTTGAGCAGGAGAGACAGCATGCGTAAGGCATATCTGCGAATGGCCGCGATCGCGGCGCTGGTGTTCGCGCGGCCGGCGGCGGCGGACACGGTGTGCGACTGGTGGGAGCTCGCCAACCGGCTTTCCAACCCCATGGCGGCCAACGCCGCGCCCCGCACGCCGGACGTGGACCGCGCCGCCACCCGCGCGGCGCTGGCCATGTTCGAGGCGGTGAACGCCATCGACCGGCGCTACGAAAGCTACCTGGGCTTTCCCGCGGGCGACCCCACGGCATCGCAGGACGCCGCGGCGGCGACGGCGGCGTACCGCGTCCTGCTGCACGCGTTCCCCGGACAGAAGGCGGCGCTGGACGAGAACCACGCCATCGCCCTGGCAGCGGTGCGCGACGAGCGCGCCCGCGAAGCCGGCCGGCTGATCGGCGAGCAGGCGGCCATGGCGGCCATCGCGGTGGGGGGAGTCGATCCGGCCATCGCGCAGGTGCCCTACCGCCCCCGCACCACGCCGGGGGAGTGGATCGCCACAGGGCTGCCGCAGATCGAGCCGTACATGGCCGCCCTTCGCCCCTGGGCCATCCCCAGCGCCGAGGCGCTGCGGCCCCCGCCGCCTCCGGCGCTGAACAGCGCGGTGTGGGCGCGCGACTACGACGAGGTGCGGCGGCTGGGCGGCCGCACCAGCACCGAGCGCACGCCGCACCAGACGCTGATGGCGCGCTACCGCCAGGCCTTCGACGTAACGCCGTCCCTGCGGCTAGCCGCCGAGGCGCCGGGGCGCACGCCGGTGCAGAACGCGCGCATGTTCGCCGTCTACCAGATGGCGTTCGACGACGCCGCGTTGGCCATGGCGGCGGCCAAGTTCCACTACAACTTCTGGCGCCCCATCACCGCCATCCGCAACGGCGAAGGCGACGGCAACGACGCCACGGCGGTGGATCCGGGGTGGGTGCCGCTGCTGGGCACGCCCAACTTTCCGGAGTACCCGTGCGGCCACTGCACCGTGGCCGCGGCGATCGCGGAGGTGATGACGTCCGAGGTCGGCGCGCGCCCGGCGTGGGGCGTACGGGTCAGCTCCACGGCGGTGCCCGCCT
>DASQBH010001412.1:0-2683 GCA_035635315.1 Longimicrobium sp. | reverse complement strand
ACGAAGCAGCGTCCGGAGTGCCGCTGGTCCCAGTCCTCCATCGCCCGGCGGTCCGTGCGGATCTCCTGCCGCATCCGGCCGCCGGGTGCCAGCCCCATCTCCATCATTGCCGGAGCGGCGGCAGCCATGGGTGCGGGAGCGGAAAAGCGCTGAAATATGCTGCTCTCCGCCGCTCGCCTGCGCTCCTCCAGCAGCCGCTCGTACGCCTCGCGACGCAGCGGGAACGCGGAAACCTGCAATCCGCCGTGCTCGGCGCGGCCGGTGACCTGCTCTTCCGCGCTGTAGCCCGCGCCCAGCGGCATGGCGATGAACTGGCGGATGAACCCCTTCTCCACGCAGTAGCCATCCAGCCACGGCTGCTCCGGTACCGGCAGGTAGTCCTGCGGCCCGCGGTTCAGCCCGTCGCGCCACGCCTCACCGGTGACGGCGTTGATCTTTCCCGTCGCCACCTTTACCGCGAACGGGTAGCCGTGCGGGCTGCTGAAGTGCAGCCACATGGCCTCGGACTGGTACATCGGCAGCATCACCCCGCCGTGGCGCATCCAACTCTCCGGCACACGCTCCGCAAAGTCGTCCACGTGCCGCAGCGGAAACGGCCCCAGCCCCGGAGGGAGCGGATAGCTGCGTCCATCGTCCGGGATCCGGAGCGTGCGCTGGAACTGGACCTTGAGCGCGGCGTGCTCGTGGACCTCGGGAAAGCGGAACACCAGCGCATCGCCTTGCAGCTCGATCATCACTGCCTCCCGGAAAGGGTGAACCGTCTACCAGTCTCCGTCGCGAACCTCGCGCACCAGGCGGAGCACCGCGTGGTCGGGAAGGTCCTTCAGCTGGCGGATGAGTTCCGCGAAGAGCAGCGGCCGCCTGCGGATGACCTCCAGCAGGTCCCTTGAGACCTTTCCCGCCATGGCCAGGAGCAGGTCGGGCTCTACCGTCAGCTCCCGCGCCAGCCGCACCAGCGTGTCCTCGGACGGCGGCGACACCTCCCCCCGCTCCACCTTGCTCAGGTAGGACGGCTGCACCCCCACCCGCTCCGCCACCTGGCGGACGGAATAGCGCCGGTCGTCCGCTCTCAGGCTCTCGCGCCGCTCGCGAAGAAAGGTGCCCAGAGTGCTCATGCTCCGCTTCCGAAAAGAGTGCGTGCGTGTACTGTATACTAACTAGTACACGATCGCAAGGGGGATGATGTTCGTCCGCAGCCATCGCCGTCTCTCGAATAGCCTCCCGCCGCACCCTCCGCCACGCCGCCGCCGTCCCTGACGCACCGTAATCCGGGCGCCATCGCCACAAATCTCTTGCGTCCGTATTGGGCCGTTTGAACCTTGGAGAAGTGATGCGTCTGTCGGTACGAGGGCCCGCGTTCACTCAAAGAAGGAGAGACGAAAATGACGAACGGCACTTCAGATTCCAGCGAACCCGGAGACCTGCGCAACGTCCGCTACTGCGAAGTCATTCCCGTCACCCGCGACAGAAACAACCTCACCTCCTGGGTCTACAACACGCTCGGGCTGAACGACTGCCCGGAGTGCGAGTGGAACGCGCTGACCGAGGAGCAGGTGAACCAGGAGTACGGGTCCATTGCCGCCAAGCTGAACGGGCCGCGCTACTGGGTGCTCAACAAGCTGGTGGTAACGGGATCCTCGGCCACCGGCGACCGGTTCACCTTTGGCGGCATCGAGATGGAGCTGCGGGCGACCGTCCCGACGAAGATCCGGGAGGGGACGGTCGGCGAGGAGTTCTACGCACCCAACGAGGTGGAGCGCGACACCGTCTACACCTACAACGCCGGCGAAGAGGTGTACGAGCTGACCTCGCCGGAGGGCGACGTGTACGTGATGCAGTCGTACGCGCAGATCGCGGACAAGACCCTCACCATCGACGACCTGCCGTCGCTCGGCAGCCGGCTGGCGCTCCCGGACGGGTGGAGCTACGCGCCGCGGACGCTCACCGAAGAGCTGGTCCTGGACAGCGGCGGGCTGGCGTACGTCATCAACGACGACCTCTACAACGCCTATCAGCGGCGCACCTGAGCCGCGGGAACCGCCCGTCGCCGATCGATCGGGACCTGGGGCGATGGAGCCGGCGCGACTGCCAGCGATACCACTACGGGTACCACGGCCGCGGAACCGAAGGCCTGGAACGCACGAAGCCCCGCCGTAAGATACGGCGGGGCTTCGTGTTGAGTCAGTGCGCCCGACAGGATTCGAACCTGTGACCTCTAGCTCCGGAGGCTGGCGCTCACAATCGCCTGTCCTTGCCGAACTCGCGAATCCGCTCCGTCAGCTGGTGCATGCCGGAGGAAGGGTTTCCACCTGGCGATCCCGCCTCCTCGTGGCGGCGATCAAGCGCCACGCCGCGGCGCAGCGCATCGGCATACCCGGCCGACAGGTCATCGAAGCGGACGTGCTTGTCGTATCCGGGCAGGTGCTTGCGCAGCCGGTCCCGGGCCTGCCTGGTGGAAAGGTGCGCCGTCTGCTCTACGAAGTGCAGCAGGAGCCAGAGCTCGAAGCATGGGTTCGACACCGCGACGTGAATCCCGCCCCGTTCCGCCTCGGCCAGCGCAGCCTCCAGCCGCTGGTGCTCATCGACGTCGAACACACACCACACCTCATCAAAGCGAAGGTTCACGTCGCGCGCGCGGCGCGCCTCGCGCTCGGCAGCGTCGCGAAGCTCGACCGCGCGCTCC
>DASQBH010001411.1:0-20359 GCA_035635315.1 Longimicrobium sp. | reverse complement strand
GGACAGCGTGCCGGGGCCGGTGGCCGGCGGCCACTCGTGGCGCTCGCTGACGGCCGGCCTCAACCACACCTGTGGCATTACGACGGAGAACGAGGCGTACTGCTGGGGCGACAACCAGACCGGCCAGCTGGGCAACGGCGTGGAAGAGGACGCCAGCGCCCCGGTCCCGGTGGCGGGTGGGCGCGCCTGGCTGCAGCTGGACGCGGGGGCGGCCCACACCTGCGGCGTGACCACCGCGTTCGAGGCGTTCTGCTGGGGGGACGGCACCCATGGCCAGCTGGGCGCGGGCGATTCGGCCTCGGCCCCCACGCCGGTGGCGGTGTTCGGCGGGCGCAAGTTCGTCACGGTGGACGCGGGGACGGACCACAGCTGCGGCGTGACCCGCGGCGGCGCGGCGTACTGCTGGGGCGACAACTCCAACGGCGACCTGGGCAAGGGGACGGGCCCCTCCACCGGGCGGCCGGCGCTGGTGGCGAACAACCACTCGTGGCGCGCGGTGAGCGCGGGTGAAAGCTACTCGTGCGGCGTGACGTCGCTGGGGGTGGCGATGTGCTGGGGGGTGGATACCTACGGGCAGATCGGCAACGGCGCGGCGCCCGGGCCGGACAAGCCGGCAGCGGTCTCGGGAGGGATGGAGTGGGCGCGCGTGACGGCCGGCCGCGAGACGTCGTGCGGCATTACCGCCGGCGCGGCGGCGTACTGCTGGGGGTACAACAACACGCGCGAGATCGGCGACGGGACCACGACGCCCAGCGACGTCCCGGTGGCGGTGATGGGCGGGCAGCTGTGGGTGTCCATCGACGGCGGCGAATACCACACCTGCGGGGTGAACCAGAGTGGCGTGGCGCGCTGCTGGGGGTACAACGCGTCCGGCCAGCTGGGCGACAACACCACGGGCAACAGCCCGGGCCCGGTCGTCGTCTCTGGCGGGCATACCTGGGCGCAGTAGTCCACGGGTCCGGTCGATGACGCCGAACCGGCCGGGAGCACGTCGCTCCCGGCCGGTTCGTCTTTCTTCCGCTTCATCTTCATCCCGCACCCGCAGACAGGGTGTTGTCGAACCTCCAGACGTTGATTTCCTGAGGGAGGCGCTACTCCATAACCTGCTTGTACGACAGACCATGGCGCCGACCGAAGGATCTCGCCGGCAGAACCGTGGGGCTGGATTCATGCCGTGAATCCAGCCCTCGAGGCTACCGAGAGGAGATCCTTCGGTCGCGCGCCAAATGCAGTGCCAGCAGAGGGTTTCGTGCGGCGCTCCCTCAGGAAGTCACGCTCTTGATTCTGAGTTGGCAACACCTTTCTAAAGGAGGCGCCGCTGAACCAGGGGTAATTTCCGCTATCCCGGCGCCGACCGGAGGCGGTTCTTATCCGGATTCGCGATCAGAGCGCGCTCAGCTCGGTGAAGAGCTTGGTGGCGACGCTCTTCCAGTCGTAGCGGTCGCGGGCCACCTGGTACAGCGTCTCTCGGTGCCGCTCGCTCAGCGACAGCGCGGCGGGGACGCGGCGGACGATGTCGGCCACGGTGCGCTCGGGGGACGGGTCCAGCTTCATGGCGTCGGCATCCTCCGGCGGCAGGGCGGCGGCCACGGAGTCGATGCTGGCCTTCATCCCCGCGAAGTAGGTGCCCAGGGGAAATGCGCCCGAGGCCAGCGCCTCAAGGAACACCAGCGGCCCCGCCTCCTTTACGACCGACGGAAAGACGGCCACGTCGCAGCAGGGAAAGAGGTAGTGCAACTCGCGGTGGGTAAGGTATCCCGTGAACACCACCCGGTCCGGCCGCACGTGCTCCCGCGCCGCCGCGTAGTATCCCTCCAGCTCGCCGCGCTCTTCCAGCTGTTCGAGGAATCGGGCGACCTGCGTGAGCTCCGTCCCCTCCGCGTCGCCCTCGGGTGAGCCCTCCAGCTCGCGCCCCCGCGCCACGATGTGCTCCACCATCCCCCGTTCGCCGTGCTCCAGCGCCCAGAGCAGCGCCTCCAGCGGCTCGCGCAGGGGGCCGTGGCCCACCACCAGCAGGCGCAGGTCCGGACGCGCCGCCAGGATCAGGGGCAGCGCGGCGATCACGCTCTGGATACCCTTGCTGGAGATCAGCCGGCCCACGAAGAGCAGCGTGGGCTCCGTCTCCCAGTCGATGGCGTCCAGCCGCGCCTCCACGTCCACATCGGGCGCCTTGGCCTCGTAGGAGCCCTCCTGCGAGGCGAAGATCTCGCGCATCTCCTCCGGACGCAGGTCGCCGCGCAGCCGGCCGCGCAGCGCCTCCGACTGCGCCGCGCTCTTGCCGCGCTTCATGCCCGCCAGCGACTCCGCCATCTTCGCCAGCGTGGCACGGCGTTCAGAGCGCGGGACCAGCTCGAACTGGCTGGTGTCCACCCCCAGGTGCAGCCCGGAGAACTTCTCCTCCAGCCCCGGCACCGCGCCCAGCAGGCCGCGCACCCGCTCGCGCATCTCGTCGCCGATGGCGAACACGCGCCGGGCGTCGGTAAAGGCGCTCTCCGCCAGCCGCAGAAACCGCTCGTCGCGCTTTACGGCGAACTCCAGCGCGCTGCCGTGCGGCATTACCGCGTACGGCACGCCGGTTTCGCGGCTCACCCGCTGCGCCACGACGGACATCAGCACCGCGTGGTTGGCGTGCATGGCCGTGATGCCGTTCTCCCGCACGATGCGAAGGAGCGCGCGCTCGTTGCGGCTCACGTACGACTCCACCTCCTCATCCGACAGGTCCACCATGGGCACCACGCGGGGAAACTCCTCGTAGCGGTCCCACACGTACACCGGCAGCGTGTCGCCCAGGTCGGGCTTGTGCAGCACGCACGTTCCGGGGTGCACGGGATCGCGGCGATAGAAGGTCTCCACCTCGCCGTCCTCACGGTACCGCCGCGCCTCGGTGATGAAGTCGTAGCGCTCGGGGTGGTTCTCCTGCGCCATCAGGTGCACGTCGTGCCCCTGCCGGCAGAGCGACTCCGTGATGGAGCGCGTCCACAGGTTGCTTCCCGAGCCTTCGAGCAGGTAGCCGTGCAGAATGCAGATCATCAGTGCCTCGTCGCGGAAGATGGGGCCGTTCCCGTTCGCAAGGGTGCGGCCACGCCCGACGCGCGCGCACGGCCCTTGCTTGGGGGCGGCCCCGCGTAAACCGAAACGGGAGATGAGGATGAGACGATCGATGGGGTTCCATGCGGTGATCGCCGCGGCGGCGCTGGCGCTGGGCGGGTGCGTGGTGCAGGACAAGACGGACGACGACCAGGCGGCGGGCGGCACCACGGTGGCGCAGCAGCAGCCCGCGGCGGGTCAGCCGGCGGCGACGCCCGCGCCGGCCCCCACCCCGCCGCCCCCGCCACCGGACCTGCGGCTGGAGGTGAACGTGGCCGAGCGCGAGCTGTACGTGTACCGCAACGACCAGCGCATCGCCACGCACCCGGTGGCCGTGGGCACCAGCGAGTGGCCCACGCGCCCCGGCGAGTGGACCATCGGCCAGGTGGTGTTCAACCCGCGCTGGACGCCGCCCACGGACGAGGAATGGGCCAAGGACGAGGAGGTCAAGGAGCCCGGCGACCCCGAGAACCCGCTGGGCCGCGCGCAGCTGGTGTACGACGCCCCGCGCAGCATCCACGGCACCAACGAGCCGGAGTCGCTGGGCAAGGCCGAGTCGCACGGCTCCATCCGCATCGCCAACGACGTCGCGGTGAGGCTGGCGCGCATGGTGATGGAGAGCGGCGGCGCTTCACGGGACGAGGCGTTCTTCGAGGGCGTCCGCAGCAACCGCAAGGAGCGGGTGGAGGTCGCCATCCCCAACCCCATCCCCATCCGCGTGGTCTCCGGCGGCTCGGGAGATTCGGGGGATGACGAGGGCGGATCGGGCGAGAAGGGCGGCTCGGAGAAGTCGAAGTCCGGCTCCGGCAACTGAGGCCGGGAACGATGGATGAACAGCCCGGGAGAGCGCACTGCTCTCCCGGGCTGTTTTGTGGCTGGTGACGGGTGAGCCCGGAAGAAGATCGGTGACTTCCTGAGGGAGCGCCGCACGGAACCCGGAACCCCTCACAACCGCTTGCGCGCGACCGAAGGACCTCGGTTGCCCTGCCGCGGGGCCGGCTTCGGGCCGGAGATCCAGCCCCCCCCGGTTCTGCCGGCGAGATCCTTCGGTCGGCGCCCTGACCGTGTCCTTCGGTCCGGGTCCAGCGCGGCGCCTTCCTCAGGAAGTCAACCGTTCGCGTGTGCCATTCGGTGGACCGGGTCATCTGTCCCGGGTCATCCGCACCATGCCCGCGGAGAGGGCGAAGAGCATCTTGTTGCGCACAGGGCCGGTACGAGGGCCGTACGGCGGTGGAGCGGCGAAAACTCGCTGAAACACGCAGGAAGCATCCCTCGTAATCCCGTGCCACGCTGGAGCTTGAGGCTCCCGCGCAGCGGACGAGGCGGTGCCGGGCGGGTCCCGGCCGGGCGCAGTCCGCAACATCGAACCGATACCGAAGAATGTTCTCGATACGTCAGGTGGCTCCCGCGCTGCTTGTCCTGTCCACCGCCGCCGCCGCCGTGCCCGCGCGGGCCCAGTCGGCCATGGAGATCGTCGTCAACATCCCCGCCGGCCGGCTGGACGTGCACCAGGGCGGCGAGCGCATCCGCAGCTACCCCGTCTCGGTGGGCACCGCGGGGCACGCCACGCCCACGGGGCAGGCCGGCATCCAGCGGATGGTGTGGAACCCGTCGTGGACGCCGCCGGACAGCCCGTGGGCCCGCGACGAGCGCCCGGCCGCGCCGGGGTGGAACAACCCCATGGGG
Organism: Longimicrobium sp.; assembly: GCA_035635315.1. Lineage (GTDB taxonomy): Bacteria > Gemmatimonadota > Gemmatimonadetes > Longimicrobiales > Longimicrobiaceae > Longimicrobium. The sequence continues at coordinate 15,586 of DASQBH010001411.1, read as the reverse complement.
CGCGTGAAGATGCACCTGTTCGAGGACTACTATGTGCACGGCACGCCGGCGCGCAACGAGCGGTTCCTGGGGCGTCCGGCCAGCCACGGGTGCATCCGCATGCGCAACGCGGACGTGATGGAGCTGGCCCGCCTGGTGCTGACGGCGGACGGCGCGGGGGTGAGCGAGGCGACCCTCGACCAGCTGGCCGCCAACCCGGGGCGCACGCGTGAGATGCGCCTCTCCGGCCGGGTGCGGGTGCGCATCGAGTACCGCCTGGCGGAGCTGGAGCAGGATTCCGTGGCGCTGCACCCGGACGTGTACGGCCGCGCCGGCGCCCGCTACGCCGACCGCGTTAGCCAGGAGCTGACGGCCCTGGGCCAGGACGCGTCGGTGGTGGAGCAGATGGCGATCCGCCGCTCGCCGGCCTCGGCGCTGCGCATCGCCCGCTCGGGCCCCGCGCCGATCCGCCAGGTGCCGGGGGTCGCGATGCCCGCGGCCGCGGCGGTGGAAGTGGTGGCGGCGCTGCGGTAGGGGAGGGCAGGGAATAGGGAATAGGGAATAGCCTGCAACGGCAGGAGCCCGTCCCCAGGATGACGAAGCGCGCCCGCCGAGACCCGGCGGGCGCGCTGTTTTTCGTCAGCGAGCGTGGGGAGTGCGGCTGTACACTCGCCCTACCCCAACCTCCCCCAGCAGTTTTGGGGGAGGTGGGCGAGTGGTGCTCGCCCGGAGGGGGCGAACTCCGCGCTCTCCGAAGCGCTTGCCCCCTATTCCCTATTCCCTATTCCCTGGCTACGGCGCCGGCGTGCCGAACTGAATCCGCTCGGGCATCTCGGCGATCACGTACGCCATCACCGCCATCGCGGCGACGGACTTGCCGACGTCAGCCGGGTCCAGCTTGTCGGGGGTGTCCGCCGCGGTGTGGTGGTACCAGAAGTAGCGGCTTCCCTCCACCGTGAGCCCCATCCCGGGCACGCCCAGCTGCATGATGGGGCCGATGTCCGCCCCACCGCCGCCCCGCGTGATGCTGTCCGCGCCGATCGGCGCCAGTAGCCGGCCCACCTGCCGCACCACCTCGAACGCCGCGTCCGGCCCCGTGAACCCGAAGCCCCGCGGCGCGAACACGCCCGCATCGCTTTCGATGGCCAGCACGTGGTTGGCCACCTCGGCCCGGTGCGCGTCGCGGTAGGCGGTGGCGCCGCGCAGGCCGTTCTCCTCGTTGGTCCACAGCACCACGCGCACGGTGCGCCGCGGGCGCAGCCCCAGGATCTTCATCAACCGGATCGCCTCCCACGCGGCCACGCACCCGCCGGCGTCGTCCATCGCCCCCGGCGCCACGTCCCACGAGTCGATGTGGCCGCCGATCACGATCACCTCGTCCGGCAGCTCGCGGCCGCGGATCTCCGCGATCACGTTGCGCGAGGGCACGTCGGGGAGCGTCTGCGCCTCCATCCGCAGGCGGATGCGCGGGGTTTCGCCGCGCTCCTGCATCCGCCGCAGCATCATCGCGTCTTCCATCGACAGCGCCGCCGCGGGGATCTGCCGCACGCTGTCGGCGTAGCGCATGCCGCCGGTGTGCGGCGTCTGCATGCCGAACGGGCCCACGGAGCGGATCAGGCTGGCCACCGCGCCCGCCCGCGCCGCGGCGATGGCGCCCGTGCCGCGGTACTGCACCGTCTCGCCGTAGGAGGTGAACGGCACGTCGAAGAGCACGATCCTGCCCCGCGCCTCCGCCGCGCGCCGCTGCAGCTCGTCGAAGCTGCCCACCACCAGCACCGGCGCCTCGATCCCCTCGGCCGGCGTGCCGATGCTGCCGCCCAGCCCCAGCATGTGCAGCTCCACTTCGCGCGGGGCCAGCAGCGTGGCGGACTCGCGGCCGCGGACCCAGCGCGGCACCATCACCGGCTCGGCGTGCACGTTCTCCAGCCCGTCGGCCTGCATCTCCTGCAGGATCCAGTCGATGGCGCGCTCCAGCTCCGGCGTGCCGCTGAACCGCGGCCCAAAGCGGTCCACCAGTTCCGCGATGCGCTCCCACGCGGCGCTGTCGGCCGTGGCGGCGCGGATCAGGCTGTCGGCCGCGGCCTGGTAGCGGGCCACGTCCCCCTGCGCCGCGGCGGGCGCGGCGGCAAGGGCGGCGGCGGTGATGGAGAGGGTGGATACGAGACGTCGCAGGCTCATCGGCGGATGGGGCACGGGGATCCGGGTGATGTGGGGCACGCGCAATCTTGCGATTCGTCGACCGCCGGGCCAGCGCTTGCCGGCAGCCTCCCCGCTTGAGCGAATGAATTCGCCGCTGGAAAAACGCAAAGTCCGCCTGCGCGGACTCGGCGGCCAAAGCGTGTGCGGCGTCTCAGAATGTGTTCAAGAATCTGGTCTTTCGGATAACCGAGTGTTGATTTCCTGAGGGAGCGCGCCTCCGGAAGTTGAAGTTACTCACCGCTTGCGCGCGACCGAAGGATCTCGTTTCGGCTATCGTGGGGCTGGCTACGCGGCACTGATCCAGCCCCCAGGTGCTGCCGGCGAGATCCTTCGGTCGGCGCCCAATTGCTTGTGTAGCAGCGGGTTGGGAGCGGCGCCTCCCTCAGGAAACCAATCGGTGAGGCTGATTCTTAAAAACACTCTCAGGCACCGGAGCGTCCGCATCCGGTCGGGACCGGAAATCGAAGAGGCCGCCGGTGCACATGCCGGCGGCCTCTTTCGATTTTCATCACTCTGCCTAGTCGCTCGTCACCACCACGCTCTGCACGATCTTGCCCTTGCGGACGATGGCGTAGCCGGTGTGCTTGCCGAGCTTCTTCCAGGTGTTGGAGGGGTTGGCGAAGGCCCACAGCTCGTCGCCCTCTTCAGTCTGCGCCTTGAGCTTTTCCCATTCGCGGCGGATGCGCAGCGCGGGCATGGGCGGCAGGTCGCGGTGCGCGGAGACGGGCCGGTTCTCCACCCGCTGCGTCAGCCATTCGGACGGAATCTTCATCTATCCTGTCCCGTGGATCGGGTGGTGGATGTCCGTGCGGATACGTCCACCAAGTCTAACGCAGGCGGGGGATGGACTCCAGATCGTCCGGACGGAAATCCGCGGAAATTCAGAACGCGGCGCGAAAGCCGACCATGAGGGTGCGGCCGGGAACGATGGTCAGGTTGTCGGGCTCGCCCTGCTGCCGGTCGAGCAGGTTGTCGCCGCTGAGCACCAGGGCGGCGCCGCGGGGAAGGTCCAGCGTAACCGTGGTGCTCATGCGCGGAACGCCGTCGTAGCGGCGCCAGTAGCCGCGCAGCTCGCTGCCGGCCATCAGCTCGACGGCGCGCGAGCGGGACTGGAAGTCGCGCGCCAGCGCCAGGCGGTCGTAGTTGATCCAGTCAAAGGCGCGGTACGCCGTGAGCGACACCGTTCCGCGCGGGGCCGTCCACGTGGCGGTGCCGCTGAGGGTGACCAGGGGCACCTCCAGCATGCGGTCTCCGGAGCGCAGCTCGCCGCCATAGCCGGAGGAGATGCGTCGCACGCGGCTCCGGACGCCCGCGGCGGCGCCCTCCAGAGAGAGCCGTCCCAGCCGCGCGGTGCCCTGCATCTCCCACCCGCGATTGGAGATCTGGCCCACGCTCTGGAGCGCGTACGGCGTCACCCGCCGCCCGCCCACCGTATCCACCGCCAGCGCCACCCGCTGGATGATCCCCGAGGCGAGCTGGTCGTACGCCGTCACCTGCAGCGCAAAGGCGCCACCGTACGCCAGGTCGAAGCCGGCCTCCAGCCCCGACTGCCGCTCCGGCGCCAGCTCCCTGGCGTACATCAGGGCCGCGCCGCCCCACGCGGCGGCGCGGCTGGGGGTGCGCGGCGGGCGGGTGCCGCTGCCGTACGCCGCGCGCACCTTGAGCGACGCGCCGCCCACCTCCGTCAGCCACACGCCGCCCAGCACGGGGAGCGCGGCGTAGCCGTCCTCCGCCAGCCCGTCGTTGCGCTCCACGCGCAGGCCCGCGGTGACGTGCACCCGGTCGCGCAGGGCGGCGGTGGCGTACGCGACCGCGCCGGTGCTGTGCATCCAGCTGACCAGGGCGGGGCTCCGCACGGGATCGGGCTGGTGCGGGCGCGGCACCACCTCCGGCGCATCCGCCGTCTCTCGCAGGGTGGAGTGCTCCGCCGCCAGCGTAAGCGTGACCTCCGCGCGCCCGCCGCCGCCCAGCCGGGCCACGCTGCTCAGCCGCAGGGTGCCGCGGTCCGCGCCGCCGGCGCTCCCCCGCCACACGCCCTCCGCGGCAAAGGGGACGGGGGTGCGCTCGTCCGGCACGCGCAGCCGGTCGCCGTCCAGGCCGGCGGTCAGCGTATGCGTCCAGCGGTCGTCCGGCGCCACCTTGTAGGTCCCCCCGATCGTATACTGCCGCATCCGCTGCGCCCGCGGCCCCGACGCGGCCACCAGGCTGTCGCCGCTGGGCCCGATGGCCTCCGCCAGCAGCGGGTTTACCGAGGCGCCGGCGCGCGCGTCGTAGAAGCGCAGGATGCCGGTGGCGATGCTGTGCGCCCCCACCTGCCGCGCGCTGCCGCTGGCGAGGACGTACCGGCTGGCGCCGTCGGGAAGAAAGTCGCCGATGCCGCCCACGCCCAGGTCCAGCCCGGCGGAGCGCACGCTGGTCCCCGCGCGCCAGGCGACGGCCAGCTCCCGGGCCAGCGCGCCGTCCACCGCGAACTCGCTTTCCGCGCGCCCAAAGCTGCCGCGGATGCGCAGGGGCGGCGCGCCGCTGTCCGTCCCCTCGTGGCGGGTGACGATGTTCACCACGCCGCTGATGGCGTCCGTCCCGTACAGCGCCGCGCCCTGCGGCCCGCGGATGACCTCGATGCGCTCCACCGCCTCCGGCGCGATCTGCGTGACCAGCAGCGGGTTGGCGACCTCGATGCCGTCGATGAACACCTTGGGCGCGCTCACGCCGAACGAGCTGGCGCCGCGGATGCTGCCGTAGCGCGCGATCATGCTGGCGGGCGACTGCTCCCACCCCCAGGGCCCGGAGGCGGCGGTGGCAAGAAAGCGGGTGAGCGGCGCCGTCCCTTCGCGCTCCATCTGCTCCGCCGTCACCACGTCCAGCACGAACGGCAGGGTGCGCTGCGGGCCGCCGCTGGCGCTCCCCGTCACGACCACCCGGTCCAGCGGCACCACGCGGCTGAACTCCGACTGCGGCTCCGCCGCGGCCACCTGCCCGCGGCGGAGCGCCAGCACTACGTGGTCCCCGCCGGCCACGACGGCCTCCACGGAGGTCTCGCGCAGCAGCTCCGCCAGCACGTCGCCCACGGTGCGCGCGTCGGGCGGGACGCAGACGCGGCGCTCCAGCGGCAGCAGCTCGGCGCTGTAGGAAATGCGGATGCGCGCCGCGGCGGACAGGCGGTCCAGCGCGTCGCGCAGCGAGATGTCCCGCGCGGAAAAGGCGAGGGGGCGGTCCAGCGGTGGCGGCCACTCCTGCCGGGTGGATGCGGACGCGGGCGCGCCGGCCTCGCACGCCGGGGTGTCGGCGCGCGCGGCGGCGGGAAGCGCGCACGCGAGCAGCGCCAGCGCGCAGGCGCGCCGCAGCCGGGCCGCGCGCCCGTAGCTCACGGAACCGTGGCGGCGCGCAGCACGGCGGTATCGCCGCGCATGGCCAGGTCGGCGCCCAGGGCCAGGGCGACCACCCGCAGCACGTCCGCCGCCCGCTCGTCGCCGAACGAGGCGGTCAGCCGCCGCTGTGCGATGGTGGCGTCCTCCGCGCGCAGCTCGATGCCGTGCCAGCGGCGCAGGTCCGCGGCCACCTGCTCCAGCGGCGCGTCGCGAAAGACCAGGCGCCCGCGCGTCCAGGCCAGGTCGTCGGGCGTGGCGGCGGCGCGCTCCGCCGTCATCCGCCCGGCCGCCAGCGTTCCCCGGTCGCCCTGCCGCAGCACGAGCTCGCCCTCCCCCGGCCGCTCCGTCGTGCGCAGGGCCACGGCGCCGGCGGTGACGACCACGCGCACGCCCGTGGCGGAGTCGGCGACGACGGAGAAGGTGGTGCCGATGTCGCGCACCCATCCCTCGCCCGCGTGGACGGTAAAGGGCCGCGCGTCGTCGTGCGGCACGTCGAACAGCGCCTCGCCCCGCAGGTTCACGTCGCGCGTCTTCTCTCCGTAGCCGCCGTCCAGGGTCAGGCGGCTGTCGGGGCCCAGGATGACGGTGGTCCCATCCGGCAGGCGCAGAGAGTCGCGCTCGCCCACATCGGTGGAATACGCCACGAGCGTCGATCCGCCGCCGCGCACGGCCTGCCACGCGAACCAGACCCCGAGCAGGAGCACGACGGCCGCGGCGGCGCGCAGCCAGGGCGCGGGGATCGTCCGCCGCGGGGCGGGGGCGGTGCGGGCGGGGGCGCGGAAGGGGATGACGGGCGTCTCCGGCGCGTCCATCCGCGCGTGGACGCTGCGCAGCGCGGACTCCACGTCCAGGCCGGCCGGGGGCGCGGCGACGGTGGCCAGCGCGCCGTCCAGGGCGCGCAGCACGTCGTGGCGCGCCGGGTTCTCGGCCAGCCACGCACGCACCGCATCCGCCTCGTCCGCCGGGCTTTCGCCGGCCATGAAGCGGGCCAGGACCTCCCAGTCCATGGGCGCGCCTTCCGTCACGGGTCCCTGATCTCCCTTGTTCATGCTCCTGTAGACACGCCAGCCGCCCCGCACCCTTATCCCCCGCGGACGCGCTGGCCGGATTGCTGCTCCCCGCGCATCCCACGTACGTTAACGCCAGTGCACCGGCGTGCAAATGGGGAACGCCACCCCCCTTCGACGATCACGACCCCGACTCCGTGACAGACCGCGAGCTCCTCGACCGACTGCGCCAGGGCGACCGCGATGCCTTCGACACCATCTTCCGCGAGCACTACCCCTCCGCGGTGGCCGTGGCGGAGCGGATCGCGGGGGAGCGCGCGGTCGCGGAGGAGGTGGGGCAGGACGTGATGCTGGAGCTGTGGCGCCGTCGCGAGACGGTGTCGGTGGACGAGTCGCTGCGTGCCTACATCGTCCGCGCGGCGCGCAACCGGGCGCTCAACCACCTGCGCCACGAGCGGATGAAGGTGCGCACCGCCCCCCACGCCGCCGGGGCGACGGTCACCCAGCCCGACGCGCCGTCGCGCCTGGCCCAGGCGGAGATCGACGCGGCCGTGCGCGAGGCCGTGGACGCGCTGCCGGAACGGTGCCGCGAGGTCTTTGAGCTGAGCCGCGGGCAGGGCCTCAAGTACACCGAGATCGCGGACGTGATGGGCATCTCCGTAAAGACGGTGGAGGCGCAGATGGGCAAGGCGCTGCGGACCCTGCGCGGGCGGCTGGCGGCGTGGCTGCCGGGCGGGGAGCCGGAGTAGGGCGGGGGAGTGCGTGAGTGCGAAAGTGCGAAAGTGCGAAAGTGCGAAAGTGCGAAAGTGCCAAAGTGCGAAAGTGCGAAAGTGCGAAAGTGCGAAAGTGCGGGAGTGCGTGAGTGAGTGCGTGATACCACATCCCTCGGTTAATTGTGCATTCCCGTTCTGAAAATGGCCTCACACGGGGTCAACGGGGTCAACGGTAAAAGATCAAAACCGTTGACCCCGTTGACCCCGTGTGAGACATGCGGTTCTGAAGATGCAACTGGTGTTCACCCGGATTCGGCATGAGTGCACGACGAACCGTGAGAAAAGGTATGAGTGCGGGAGTGCGCCGGCGGGGGGCCTCACCCGCTCGCTCAGGCTCGCACCCCTCTCCCGCAAGCGGGAGAGGGTATAAACACCGTAGCTGCCGGACGTCTCCGACGGCTGGCGCGGGTGGCGGATGGGGCGCGCTTCCGCCATCATCATCCACGGGATGGTCCGTTCGTGGGCTGGGGAGATCCGAAGGCGGGCGTGGGCCCGTACACCTTCATCCATCCGTGATCATCCACACCGACCCTGCGGAATGATGCTTTCACCACCGGGTAGCCCGGCGCGCCTGCCGGGGTACGACCTGCGCGAGCCCGTGGAGGCGGACGCGCTCGCGAGCCTGCGGCGCGTCTTTGGGCCCGAGCGCGGCGAGGAGCGCTGGAGCCAGGCCTGCGGCACCGCCGGACTGGCCGTCGGCGGCGTGCGCACGCGCGTGCAGCTGACGCAGGCGGTGCAGGCGCTGGCCGCGCAGGGCGGGCCGTCCGCCGCCGTGGCCCGCTCCGTGGAGATCCGCATGCGCACCTACGCCCGACTCGCGGCCAATGCCGCCGCCACCGCCGGAGGAGCGCGATGATGGTGACCGACCCCCTGTACGACGAGGCGCGCCTCCGCGAGATCATCGACCTGGACCTGCTGGCCCCCGACGTGGACTCGCTGCTGGCCGACATCGCCAACTCGGCGGCGCAGCGGCTGGGGCTGCCGGTCGGGATGATCAGCGTGGTGCTTGACGAGGCGCTGCACGTGGCCGGCTTTCACGGCCCCGACGGGCTGTGGCTGGACGAGACGCGCGGCCACCCGGTGGAGTGGTCGTTCTGCGCCACCTCGGTACGCACCCGCGACGCCTTTGTGGTGGAGAACGCCGAGACGCACCCGGAGCACCGGACCAACCCGCTGGTAACGCAGGACGGCGTGCGGTGCTACGCCGGCGTGCCCATGATCTCGTCGCGCGGGTACGTGCTGGGCAACCTGTGCGTGGTGGGGCTGGAGCAGCGCCCGTTTTCCGAAGACGACGTCACCGTCCTTCGCGACCTGGCCGCCGAAGCCGTCCGCCGCATCGAGCAGCGCCGCACGGCGGACTGACGCGCTCCGCAGAGGGCGCGGCTGGAGAGGACGCGGAGCACTGCAGGACGCCCGCGTTCTCTCGCGTTTTCCCCGTCTTTCGCAATGGCCGGCGCGGGGGGTTGACATTCTGGGCGGCTCGATTAGAATTGTCGTCGGAGGCTTTGCAGCGGCTCGCGCCCTGCACTGCCTTTTTTCTTTTTATACCCCTCCGATCTCCTCTCTCGCGCGCAGGTCGTTGATCAGCGCGAAGCTCCAGATCACGAACTGCGGGTTCCCCCTCTTTTCGCGCACCGCGCGATGGCGGAGCAGGCAGACGCGATCCACCATCCCCGCCAGCTCTTCCCGGGCGGGCTCCCGCATCCCGTTGAGCCGCCATCCCCACGAGAGGATGTACGCGACCAGGTCGGCCAGCTGAACGCCGGTCGTGAGCTCGCTGTGCACGAAGAAGGGTTCGGGAATGATCTGTGAGGCGCGGGTGCGGCCCTTCCAGGTCTCCTGGAAGTAGTGGTTCATCTGCTCGATGAGCAGGTGGCTCTGCACGCGCTCCAGCTCGTCGAACACCACCAGCCCCAGCGCCGCGCGGTCGGTGTCTTCCAGAAAGTAGAAGTAGCGCTCGAAGAGGTAGGCGTAGTCCTTTCGCAGAAACTCCGTTCCCGCAGGGCGCGGCGCATCCGCGGGGATCACGCTGGCGAACGCGCGGCAGCGAAAGCGCGCGCAGATCTCCAGCGCCTCTTCCACGTACGCCAGCTTGGCCTGCGCCAGCGCCGTAAGCTGCCGCCGGCCCGCGCCGGCGCCGTTGGCCAGGCATTCCGCCGCAAGCACGCGCCTCTCCTCCGGGTCCATCGGCGGCATCTGGGCTGCCAGGCGAAAGGTCTTTGCCTTCAGCAGCCGTTTTGCCTTGAGCTCTCCGCGATCCGCCGTGTACCGCACGCCAAAGTGCCGGAGCTCGGCGTCGCGCAGCGCCTGGATCAGGTTCCACAGCTCCTGGTCCCTGACCGCCACTCCCGCCAGCACCTCGCACGGGGACTCGCGCCGGTCCTGCCCGCTCTCGTCGATGAACAGGAAGTACGCCATTCGATTTCAGCCCGGAGAAGACGGAGATCACAGGTGTGATTTCCGAAAACGTAACCGGAGTGAACGGCGGGCGGGAGTGGACGGAATCTGGACGGCTTTGCCCTGTCCGTCCGATGGCGGGTGCTGGCAGGCCGCTCCTATTGTGCCCCGGAGCCCGAGGTGTTCAAAAGGAGCTGGCGGTAGAAGCGGATGGCGGCCAGGTAGTCGCGGACGGCGATGCGCTCGTCGGTGCCGTGGACGCGGTCCAGGTCTTCAGACGTCATCCGCACGGGGAGAAAGCGGTACACGTGCTGGCTGAGCGCGTGGTAGTGGCGCGCGTCGGTGCCGCCCAGCACCAGGTACGGCGCCACGACGGCGTCCGGCGCGGCCTGGCGGATGCTGCGCTCCAGCACGCGGTACGGCTCGCCGTCGGTGCGCGACACCGGCGACGGCTCGCTGCTGAACCCCTCCATCGCCCGGATGTGCACCGCCGTGTCGTCGATCACGCGGCGGACGTGCGCCACCACGCTCCCCACGCTGTCGCCGGGGAGGATGCGAAAGTTGACGACGGCGCGCGCCCGGCTGGGGAGGACGTTCTCCTTGGTGCCGGCCTGAAAGATGGTGGGCGCCGTGGTGGTGCGGACCATGGCGTCGCTGGACGGCGCGCCCGCCAGCGTGCGGATGACCAGCGGCCGGGTGAGCCACAGGTTGGCGAACACGGCGCGCTGGGCGAACGGCATCTCCGGCCCCACGCGGTCGAACAGCTTGAGGGCCGCGCCGTCCAGCCGCGCGGGCATGGGCGACTGCTCCAGTCGGTGGATGGCCGCGCTCAGCCGCCCGATGCTGCCGTTGCGCGGCGGCATCGACGAGTGCCCGCCCTCCGCCCGCGCCGACAGCTCCACGCTCACGAACCCCTTTTCGGCGATGCCGATGAGCGCGGTGGGCCGCTCCACGCCGGGCATGAGCCCCTGCCCGATCACCCCGCCCTCGTCCACCACCATCCACGGCCGCACGCCGCGCCCGCGCAGCAGCGCCGCCGTCTGCTCCGCGCCGTGTCCGCCGGCCTCCTCGTCGTGCCCGTAGGCCAGCAGCACCGTGCGCCGCGGCGCGAAGCCCTCCGCCAGCAGCATCTCCACGGCCTCCAGCGTGCCCAGCACGGACGCCTTGTCGTCCAGCGAGCCGCGCCCCCACACGAACCCGCCCTCCACCGCGCCCGCGAACGGCGGCCGCGCCCAGCGCGCCTCCGTCCCCGCCTCCACCGGCACCACGTCCATGTGGCCCATCAGCAGCACCGGCGGCAGCGAGGGGTCCGTCCCCGGCCAGGTGTACAGCAGGCTGTAGCCGTCGACGACTTCGCGCCGCAGCCGCGCGTGCGCCCGCGGAAAGCGCGCGCGCAGCAGCTCGTGCAGCGCCGCGAACGCCGCCGCGTCGAACCGCGCCGAATCCTCGTGCGAGATGGTGGGGATGCGGATCGCCTCCGCCAGCCGCTCCACCGCCCCGGCCGGCGCCGTGTACGCCGCCGCCTGCGGCACCGCCCCCTGCGCCTCCCCGAACCGCGCCGTGCGGACGAGGACGACGGCGAGGAGCAGAACGAGCGCGGCAAGAAGCGCGAAGGCGAGCTTTTTCTTCATCGGGGGATGGTGCGTGGCAGGCGGAGCGACACCGGGCGCGGCGGGAGAGGTGGCCGGCGGTGGAGCGGAAAGTGTGCGGAAAGCGGGCGCACCGTCAAGCTCGTTCCGCGGCGCCGCATCCGCGATTATCTTCCCGGCTCCGCTCCCCATCCGCATTTCATCATCCGCCGAATCCCCGTGTCCGCCACCCTCATCTTGCGCAACCGACCCGCCGCGGGCGACGTCGCCGGCTTGCGAACGCGCGACGTCCTGATCCGATCATCGTCCATCACGCGGTGGGTGATGGCGGCCGCGCGCCGCGGGTGGAGGGCTGATGGCTGAGCGGTACGAGACGCTCCCTCCGGACGTGGAGGCGCGCGTCCAGCGGGCGATCGAGGAGGCGCAGCGCGACGCGCCCGTGTTTCCGGTCCCCGTCACCGGCCCGCTGGCCGGCGCCCACGGGCTGCTGGACGAGCTCATCACGCAGTGGCTGCGCGCGCCCGCCTCGCGCAAGGCGGAGTGGACACGGCTGGCCGCCGGCGGCCGGGTGAAGGAGCTGGACGGCGACGGGCGGACGGACTTCGTGCTGGCCGCGCTGGAGCGCGCGGTGTGGGCGACGCAGCAGCCGACGTCCGGGGCCGGGCTGCTGGGCACCCCCAACTACCTTCCCGGCCAGATCGCGCGCGACCTGCTGCGCGAAGGGGTGCCGCTGCGGACGGAGCACCGGGTGCGGATGGCGGAGATCGTGGTGGGGATGGGCGGCGGCGGGCTCAGCTTCTGGGTGCCGCTGGACGACGTGGTGCCGGCCGTCGCGGAGGGGTTCCGCGAGCCGGGCGCGGACGACGTGCTGCGCCCCGCGGCGCTGCGGCTGCGCAGCTTCCTGCTCCCCATGGCCGTGTACGAGTTGGGCAAGCGCGAGCTCATGGACGCGCTGGAGGTGGCGCTGCTGGGCGGCCGGACCCCGTTCCTGAACCCGTTCGAGCCGTGGGCCGCGCGGGTGGTGGAGGACGTGGAGGGGATGGACGAGGGCGAGCGCGCGCGGTGGATGCCGCTGCTGGAGCACCTGCTGTCGCTGCAGTCCGCCAAACCCTCGGGGAAGTGGACGAAGTCGGCGCGCGCGCTGGTGGCGGCCGTGGGGGCCGATGCGCTCCGCGCCCGCGCGGCGGAGTGGATCGATGCCATGCGCGACGAGGCGGACCAGCCGCTGCACGCCCGCAACGCCGACTTTGCGCGCGGGCTGGCCTGGTGCCTGGCGGATCTGGGGACGGAGGAGGACGCACGGCTGGTGGGCGACCTGGCGCTGATGACGGGCACCAAGATCCCCGGCATCGGCCAGCGGAGCACCAGGGTGATGAACGGCTGCATCGCCGCGCTGGGCGAGATGCCGGGCGACGCGCCCATGGCGCAGATCACCCGACTGCGCGCCAGGGTGAAGTACGTGCAGGCGCAGGCGTTGATCGAAAAGACGCTGCTGGCCGCCGCCGAGCGCCGCGGGTGCTCGCCGGGAGAGCTGGAGGAGCTGGCCGCGCCGCTCTTCGGGATGGACGAGCCCGGCGTGCTGCGGCAGGAGGTGGAGGATTGGACGGCGGAGGTGCGCATCACCGGCACCACGTCGGTGGAGACGGCGTGGATCTCCCCCGACGGCGCGCGGCAGAAGAGCGTGCCCGCCGCGCTCAAGGCCGGCGGCCACGGCGAGGCCCTCAAGGCGGTCAAGAAGGCGGAGAAGGAGATCCCGGAGGCGCTTGCCGCCCAGCGTGCGCGCATCGAGGCGCTGCCGATGGAGGGGCGCGCCATTCCGTACGCCGCCTGGCGCGAGCGGTACGTGGACCACCCGCTGCTGGCGGAGATGTGCCGCCGCCTGCTCTGGCGCTTCGAGACCGGCGGCACGGCGGCGTCCGGCAGGTGGCTGGACGGCGAGATGGTGGATGCGGACGGCCGCCCGCTGCGGCTGGACGACTCCACGCGGGTGCGGGCGTGGCATCCGATCGATGCGTCGACGGAGGAGATCGAGGCGTGGCGCGCGTGGCTGGAGCGCCACGGCGTGACCCAGCCGTTCAAGCAGGCGCACCGCGAGGTGTACCGGCTCACGGACGCGGAGCGCGACACCCTGGTCTACTCCAACCGGTTCGCGGGGCACGTGCTGCGGCAGCACCAGCTGGCGGCGCTGGCCCGCGGCCGCGGGTGGCAGTACCAGCTGCAGGGCTCGTACGACCGGTGGAGTGCGCCCACGCTGCGCCTCCCCGCGCTGGGCCTACGCGTGGAATTCTGGGTGGATGCGGTGGAGAGCGACGGCGCGGCGGCCGAGTCCGGCGTAGCCCGCTACGTGACGACGGACCAGGTGCGCTTTGTGAACGCCGCGGACCAGCCCGTGTCGCTGGAGGCGGTGCCGCCGCTGGCGTTTTCCGAGGCGATGCGCGACGTGGACCTGTTCGTGGGCGTGTCCAGCGTGGGCACCGACCCCACCTGGGCGGACGGCGGGACGGTCGGCGCGCCGGAGTACTGGACGGAGTTCGCGTTCGGCGACCTTTCCGCTACCGCCGCCACGCGGCGCGAGGTGCTGCAGCGGCTGCTTCCCCGGCTGCGGATCGCGGGCGTGTGCTCGCTGGAGGACCGCTTTCTGGTGGTGCGCGGCGAGCTGCGCACCTACCGCATTCACCTGGGGAGCGGCAACGTGCTGATGGAGCCCGGCAGCGCGTACCTGTGCATCGTCCCCGACCGCTCCCCCTCCGCCGCCGGCCGCGAGGCGGACGCGCTCCGCCTGCCGTTCGAGGGCGACGCGATGCTGAGCGTGATCCTGAGCAAGGCCTTTCTCCTCGCCGCCGACACCCGCATCACCGACCGCACCATCCTCCGCCAGATCCGGTCGTAGAAGCGCGGCACGATCACTCTCGCGATCATCCGGGAAGGCGTTTCACGCAGAGGGCGCAGAGGAAAAGATGAGGGCGCAGAGATGATTCTTCTGTGCGCTCTTCTATTGGGAATCAAGTCAATGCGGTGCTCGCGTCGTTCAATTCACCTGCGTCATCGAAAGACGTGCCGGATAATTGAGTGGTCAGCCACCGCTCGTATTCTTCCAACTCAGCAAGCTCTTCCAGAGTGAGTGTTACTGCTGCGGAAGGGTGCATAACTACCTTCCGCTTGTCATTCAGTACCGTCAACCATGCGGTACCTTTATCCTTCCCTACGTTCTTCTTTCCATAAGCAAAAATCGGGTTCAACAACTCCCAATTGTCGAAGATGATCTTCTTGTAGTCAAGTAGATCAAAGTAATATTCCGTGCCACCTCTGGCGCCCTTGTCCTCTTCATACCGCTCACGGACTTTCTTCCGGATACCCTCAGGTACTCCAAGCATCCACCACTGATTTTCATTCGGTCCAAACTCCCTCCTCAGCTCTTCCAAGATGGCACTTTGGAGTCTTACCTCCATTCGTTTGATAACATCGTATGCACGCTGGTTCGTCTGTTCTTTCTCAAGCTTGATGAACTCATCCAAACCAGGTGGATCAAAGGTCGGGAACTTCTCCTTGAGGGCCTGCTGACACTGCTTGGTGCGCTTAGCCATGCCAAAGTTCCCACGCAGATCACGAAAGCGCTTCCGCTGTTCCGCAGTGAGGGAACCAAAGTAATCGCCGAGTGCTGTTGCGAACGGCTCCAGTTTCACCCAGAGCGCCTCGGTTTCAAGATGAAGGAGCTTGGCATTGCCTCCATCAAGGTGGGTGATGACACTTCGCAGCACGCTGACGCAGGTGCTGACGCCATCGTTCATGGCCAAGCCTCCACCCTCGCCTGATCCGGCATCCCACCAATCCGGCGCGCCACTGCGGACGGCATCAAACCAACGCTTCAGAATGAGAGTCGTCCTGCGCAGCGTTGCGGTGTTGTCTCCCGCCCACAGAGGGCCGTATTCGACAACGTGACCCTGCCGTTCCCTGGTGATGTGCAATCCTGGTTTTTCTATCGCGCTGTAAAGGCTTGTAAGGGAGATACAGCGCAAAAAGTCCTTCGCAGCATCAGCTGTCTGAATGCGCTGGTAAAGAGGTGATTCTGGATCCGCATCCAGGTCTTGCACTGCTTTCGACACGATCGCACGAACACGCACCACCGGATTATCGGCATCCCAGTGCAGTTCAGCGTACAACTCCTGCAAGAGGGATTGCTTTACGCTCTTCTGTTTTGCGTTGATGTCGATGAAGAGCTCTGCTTGCTTGCTGGGAAGAAGGCCTTCGAACGCGGTTACGCAAAGCTTACTCTC
>DASQBH010001410.1:0-5890 GCA_035635315.1 Longimicrobium sp. | reverse complement strand
ACGAGCAGGTGCTCCCCGGCCTGGCGGAGCGCATCGTTCGCTGGACGGAGGACGAGGCCCACCACCGGCGGACGGTGGAGCGGTCGCTGGTGCAGCTTTCGTGGGGAGGACTGTGGTCCGCGCTGCTCCTGGCGCTGACGACCATCCTGGGCGGAATGCTGCTGGCGTGGTACGGCCGAAGCACGGTGGGCATGATCGGCGTGGTGGGCGCGCTGGCGGGGCTGGTGATCGTGTTCCTGGCGGGGCAGGGCCAACTGGCGCCGGACACCACCCAGGGCGCGGCAAAGAAGCCGTCGCGAGAGTGATCCGCTCATCGATGCTTCACACACATTACGAGATCCTGCGCCACGACTACAGCGCATCGACCTGACCACCCGGTACTGAGCCGGCCGGCCGATCACGGCTGCTCTGGTGGATGAAAGACCGCCCGCGGGGATGCTCCCCGGGGGCGGTCTTCGCGTTGCGGCGGCGCGTGACGAAAAAGCTTGTTTCCGCCCGTTTTTCCACATAATCTGCGGATGTCCCCGCCGGCACCCGTTCCCCCCGACTCACCCGTGCCATGCCCA
Organism: Longimicrobium sp.; assembly: GCA_035635315.1. Taxonomy (GTDB): domain Bacteria; phylum Gemmatimonadota; class Gemmatimonadetes; order Longimicrobiales; family Longimicrobiaceae; genus Longimicrobium. Next base: position 5,324 of record DASQBH010001410.1, on the reverse strand, counting down.
ACCAGGACAAGCGATTCAACCGTGATTACTGGGCGTACGCGGAGCCCGACGAGCGCGAGGCCATCTTCGCGGAGGCGATCACCGAGATGTTCGGCAACGTTCCCAAGGTCGAGCACTTTGCCCGGATCGCAGCGTACCTCTCCAACGCGGATTGGTGCAACGACGCGTTCCAGAACGTGGTGGACCCGGCCCTGAGCCAGGCGTACACCAACCTCGCCAACGTCAACAACAACAATAACAACAACAACGCGCAGGTTCCCGGCAACAAGCTTACGACGGCGTTCATCACCCTCATGCAGCCGTTCGGGTTCAGCATCGTGCAGGGGGTGGTGTTCGCGGGCGACGCGGGAAAGGCGTTCGCGCCCGTGGTGGGCAACGGGGTGCTGTTCAAGGATGGCACCGGCCCCACGCACGGCGAGTACACGCACAGCCTGCAGTGGCTGCTCCTGTGCCTGAACCGGGGGACCCTGGATCTTCCGCAGAACGTGTCGGAGTTCTACAAGAAGGCGGTGAGCTACCCCGGCAAGTATCCCGTGGAGGAGGAGATGGGGCGAAAGAAGCCCATCACCCTGTGGGATTTTCTGGTGGACTGTGTGCTGGACGACAGTTCCCCCCGCGAGAACCTGGTGAACAACATCCTTTCCAACAGCTGGCGCACTCCGGCATACGTGACCCGTGCCCTGACCGGCGGCGTGCTGGCGTATACGTGGACGGGACAGCACCTGCTGGCACGCATCAACAAGCGGGGCGACCGGTTTGGCGAGGACTACCGCACCATGCGCATCCACCACCACGCCAAGCAGTACGGCAAGGGCGAACAGATGGTGCGGGTAAGCATGGCGTGGATCCCCAGGGAACATCTCGAGACGCTGGGCATCGACAAGAAGCACACCACCAGCAACTTCGTGCGCGGCAAGCTGCAGGGGCGCGAGGTGCGGGTAGAGGTGGACCTGAACACCAACTCGGTGATCCTGCCCCAGGATCTGGCCGATGAGCTCCAGATCAAGAAGTACGAGCGGATCAGCAAGACGAAGTGAAGGGATCAGCGGCCTTGCCGGAGGCAATGATGCGCCACGGCGACCACGGCATCGACCTGGCCACCTGGTACTGAGCGGGTCGGACGGTCAAGGCTGCTTCGGCGGATGAGAAACCGCCCACGGGGACGCTCCCCGCGGGCGGTTCGTCGCTGGGGATGACGCATTCGCCCCGGGGATGGATCGAAACCGCGGCGCGAGCGAGCGCGTAGGCGTGGGCATGAGCCACCGCCGCGCCCGCCGTCATCGATCCGCCATCCTGCGTACGCGGCTGGCACAGCTGCCCGCCGTCCTGATCACGTGCGCACTCGTCCTGGGCTTCGGCTGGTGGACGGCGGTGGGGTGGGATTCCGGCATGGAGCGCTGCCTGGCCCAGTACGCCCGGGCGCAGACCACCGCCGACAGCGCCAGGGTGGACCTCGTGCCCAGGAACGGCCGCAGCCGGACGAGCTGCGGCGACCTGCGGCGCAACGGCACGCTGGACCGCCACCGCCGCTCGGTCGAGGGAGGCCGGGCCGTCCCGCCCCGCGGCAGGTGATCCGCTCATCGAAAAATAATTCTGTTGTGCAAACGAGGTCCACTACATATTGTGCAAGGACCGCACGACATTCGGTCCGCATCACAACCCATCGCGCCATCACTCCGCACGCCCGGCGCTGAAACACCTGATGAGGAGGCGAGGTAGAAGATAGAGACGGACGCGTCGCAGACGTGTTACATGCTGCACGGACACCTGGCACCGAAGTTCCTTATCGTTTCCATCAGGCAGGACCAACATCCCTCGCGCGGCAGGCCCGCGAGACGGCTGCGTGAGGGCGCACACGGCGGATCTGTCGCAATCCGCCGCCTCCTTTCCCAACGGGAGCCCACGTGCGAGGAAACGGAACGGGCGGCACGCTGCAGCGGGAGCTGGAGCACCGCATCAAGACCGGAAAGTGTGTGTACTGCCGGGCCCCCGCGGCCCCGGACCGACCCCTGACCCGAGAGCACGTCATCCCCCGCGCCCGCGGGGGCCGCAGAAAAGACGCCCGCATCATTGTTCCCGCCTGCGCCCGGTGCAACCACCGGCGCGGCTGCCAGGAAGTCGTTCTCTTTCTTCTCGCCCGGCCGCGGCGAATCCTGGCGTTCCTGGACTATCTTTCCACCCTTCCCCCGGAAACCGTAAAGCAGGTCGACGTCCGCGTATTCGCGGAGCTGTACGCCGCCGTGTGGCTGCTGGCGGAAAGCTCCGCCTGCGGCGCCACGTGGCGCACGCAGCTGGATCGGCTGTGCGCGGGGCGGCGGCTGCACCGCAGGCGGTACGCGGCGCGGCGCATCATGACGGCGGCGGGGGTGCGCATCGAGCGGGCGCGCGACCGGACCACGGTGCTCAGCGGGCCCAGCTGTCCGCTCCCCGGCTCGCTGCCGCTGGAGGAAGGCCGCCACGCCGACACCATCGCGCGCGGCCTGGCGACGCTCATCGGCACCATGGCGCTGGTGTGGGAGGCGCCGGCGGAGCAGGTGTTCGAGGAGCTGGAGCGCGAGCGCCGCCGCGCCCACCGCACCCCCGAGGCGCGGCGCCCCGACTCCGGCGCCCAGCCCTACCTGGGCCAGGCGATGGAGGAGGACGACGACGCGGCGGTGGTCTCGCTGGATGGATGGAAGCGCCGCGGCGGCCGGCGCAGGCGCCTGCGGGTGGACGAGCGCGGCGGCCGCGGCCGTCCGCGCGGGAGGGCGGCGTAGGAGGATCACCGCGGAAACGCGCGGGCGTTGACTTCCTGAGGGAGCGCCGCGCAGGGTTGGCGGATGGCACTTCAGGCGGCGCGCGACCGAAGGACCTCCTCTCGGGCGCGCCAGGGCTGGATCCAGCCGAGGAGCCAGCCCCTGGGGTTCCTCCGGCGAGGTCCTTCGGTCGGCGCTCGGGCTTCGGTGCACCAGAAGGTTCAGCCTGGCGCCTCTCTCAGGAAGTCAACGACGGTATTTCCGGATCCTGGGCTGGGCACTCCAAACGAGCAGGGGCGGCGCACCGTGCGCCGCCCCTGCTTCCGTTCCTCGGCTGATTGGCCGGGTTCAGCGCCGCGGGCCGTAGTAGTCGCGGCCGTAGCCGCGGAACTCGCGGTCGTAGCGGCCGCCGTAGCCGGGCTCGCGCTCCCAGCCGATGGGCAGGTTGCCGCCGCGCCAGGTGTGCGAGCCGCCCATGGTGTTGTACGCGCCCCGGTAGCCGGTGTGGTCCACGATGCGGTCTTCCACGTCCCCGCCGAACGGGGCGTAGTTGGTCTCCAGCCGGTTGGGCTCGGGGTGCACGTACTCCCGGTTGTACCGCTGGGTCACCCGGTTGGGCAGCCCCGCGTAGCCGAAGTATCCCTGGTCGTACCCGCCGCGCCCGTAGGTGCGCAGGGGGATGGGCCGCCGCATGGGCGCCGTCTCACGGTAGCCGCGCAGGCCGTAGTCGTAGCCGCGCGGCGGTCCGCTGGCACGGGCCATCGGGTACTCGCGTCCGTATCCGCGGTCGTATCGCATTCCGCTCCTCCTTGTTGCTGTGCGTCCGGTGCCGGACGCCCGTGGAGTGCAATCGACGTTCCGCTGGCGCCCCTCCCCCGGCCCCTCCCCCGCTTGTTCCTCGCGGAGAGGGGGAGAATTCGATCGCGCTTCGAACGTCTTCGGGTGGTTGCCGAACGCGCGGCCCCGTCCCTGCGTTGATTCTTCCCGGAGCGCCCACTTTCGCACTCTCGCACTTTCGCACTTTCGCACTCGTCCATGCGGCTGAACGAGCTTTCGCGCGAATACGAAGCCCGGCACTACCCCATCACCCGCAGGCTGGACCTGCAGGGTGAGGGGCCGGAGACGGCGCGGCAGCGGGCGCTGCGCTGGATCCAGTCGTTCGCGCACGAGCAGCCGGGCGCCGACCTGCTGCTGATCGTGGAGCGCGCCCGGCGCGAGCGGAACCGCAAGGGACCCATCCGCGTCGCCGTGGAAAAGCTGCTGGACGAGCTGAACGGCGGGCTGATCGAATGGTGGCAGCCGTTCGCGGAGGGGAGCATCGCCGTGCGCATCTCCGCTGATCCCCACCGCTACCGCGCGCCCGGCGCCAAACCGGAGGACCCGGGCGAAGGCCGGACGGACGAAACCGCGGGCCGCGCCTGGCTGCATCCGGAAGCCGACATCCCCGAGGAGCTGGTGCCGCTGGCCCGGCGCACGGCGGAGTTGCGGCGCACGCGCGAGCGGCAGGCGGTGGGGCTGATGGACGTGGTCCTGCGCGAGATCTGGATCGAGGCGCAGGCGGCCGCCATGACGGACCGCATCAGCTGGGAAGCGGCGCTGCAGGCCATCGCCCGGCGCGAGCAGGCGCGGATGCTGGAGTCGTTCGAGGAGGACTGACGCGCCGCGCTGGACAGCCTGCCCCGCATCCGCCCATCTTCCCCCCTCCGCCGATCCACACCCTCGACACACCGGCCGGTCCCGATGAGCGATCCGCAGAACCCGAACCAGTCCTCGTTCCGCTCGCCGATCCCGCCTCCGCCGCCGAGCGCCGAGCGGTCGCGCAGCGGGTGCCTGCGCGTGGCGCTGCTCGGCTGCGGGGGGGTGATCCTGCTGGGGATCCTGGCCGTCGTCTTTACCGGGATCTGGTGGAAGCGCAACCGCGGCGACATCGAGGCGGAGGCGATCGTCGCCGCGCGCGAAGGGGCGCGGTACGGCGTGAGCAACGACGAGGCGGCGTGCTTCGAGCAGGCCAAGCAGCGCGCCGGGGGCAGCCTGACGGTGGCGGGAAGCTTTTCCGTGGGCGCGTACATGCGCAGCTGCCTGGAGTTCAGCCGCCAGACGCCGGCGTTCTGCGACGACGTGCCGCCGCAGGCCGCGCTGCGCCGCACCATCGAGTGGCAGGCCGCCCGCTGCGGCGACGACACCGACTGCCGCAACGTGGCCCAGGTTGTCCAGCAGTACTGCACCACCGGCCGTGTCAAGCGCCCCGCGGCCGACACCGTGCGCGTGATGCGCGACTCCACCTGGTCCCCCCTGCCGCCGGCACCCGGCGCGGCGGAGGCGGAGGCGGACAGCGGCACGTTCTAGGTCTAGGGATCCAGGGACAAGCATCCCACTGCGTCCGCGGGGTGCCCCTCCCCCGGCCCCTCCCCGTTCGTTCCTCACGGAGAGGGGAGAATTCGGTCGCGCTTCGAACAACATCGAACTGCGTCCGCGGGGGCCCTTACCCGCTCGCTCAGGCTCGCACCCTCTCCCGCAAGCGGGAGAGGGTATAAACGTCGCTCCTGCCTCCGGTGGCGCTCCCTTGAGGTGCGTCGCACCTCCCTCCCC
>DASQBH010001409.1:0-5191 GCA_035635315.1 Longimicrobium sp. | reverse complement strand
CCCATGCTGGCGGACGGAGAGCGCCGGGCGCTGCTGGGGGAGTGGAGCGGGACGGAATCCCCCTTCCCGCGAACGACGATCGACCAGCTGTTCGCGGAGCACGCCGCCGCGACGCCGGACGCCGTCGCCGTGGAGGCCGCGGGGGCGCGGATGACGTACGGCGAGCTGGCGGCGCGCAGCAATCGGCTCGCGCGGCACCTGCGCGGCCTGGGTGTGCGGCCGGGGATGCGGGTGGGGATCTGCCTGGACCGCTCGCCGGAGATGGTGACCGCCATCCTGGCCACGCTGGCGGCGGGGGGCGCGTACGTGCCGCTGGACCCCGGCTACCCGGCGGAGCGGCTGGCCTTCATGCTGGCGGATACGGCCGCCGCGGTGGTGGTGACGGATTCGCGGCTCGCCGCCGGCCTGCCGCCGCACGCCGCGCGCACCGTCCTGGTCGACGCGGAGGCGGACGCCATCGCCGCCGCCTCCGCGGAGCCGCTGGAGGCGGGGACGGCGCCGGACGCACCCGCCTGCGTGATGTACACGTCGGGATCCACCGGGCGGCCCAAGGGGATCGAGGTGCCGCACCGCGCGGTCGTGCGGCTGGTGCGCGGCACGGACTTCATCGACATCCGCCCCGACGACGTGTTCCTGCAGATGGCGCCGGCCGCCTTCGACGCGGCCACGCTGGAGCTGTGGGGGCCGCTGCTGAACGGCGCGCGGGTGGCCCTGTATCCCCCCGAGGCGCCGTCGGTGGAGGGGATCGAGCGGGCGGTGGCGGAGCACGGCGTGACCGTCCTCTGGCTCACCGCGGGGCTCTTTCACCTGGTGGTGGACGAGCGGATCGGCGCGCTGCGCGGCGTGCGCCAGCTGCTGGCCGGCGGCGACGTCCTCTCCGTCCCCCACGTGCGCCGGGTGCTGGCGGAGCTGCCGGGGACCGTGTTCATCAACGGATACGGACCCACGGAGAACACTACCTTCACCGCCTGCCACCGCGTCGCGGCGCTCCCGGAGGGCGCGGCGAGCGTCCCCATCGGCCGGCCGATCGCCAACACGCGCGTCTACGTCCTCGACGGGCGGATGGAGCCGGTCCCCGTCGGCGTCCCCGGCGAGCTGTACACGGGCGGCGCCGGGCTGGCGCTGGGCTACCTGAACCGCCCGGCGCTGACGGCGGAGGCGTTCGTCCCCTCCCCCTTCGGCGACGGCGAGCGGCTGTACCGCACGGGGGACCGGGTGCGGTGGACGGAAGTGCGAGAGTGCGAAAGTGCGAAAGTGCGAAAGTGGAACGGCGACGAGGCATCCGAGGCTTCGGACGGTTCTACGCTCGCACTCTCGCACTCTCGCACGTTCGCACTCGAGTTCCTGGGTCGCGTGGACGCGCAGGTCAAGGTGCGCGGCTTCCGCATCGAGCCGGGGGAGATCGAGGCCGCCCTGCGCGCCCATCCGCGCGTCTCGGACGCGGCGGTGGTGGCGCGGGAAGACCGCGGGCAGGCGCGGCGGCTGGTGGCCTACGTCGCCTCCCCGGAGGGCGAGGAGCTGGCGCCGGCGCTGCGCGAGCACCTGCGCGCCACCCTCCCCGAGCACATGGTGCCCGCCGCCGTCGTCGTCCTCGACCGCCTGCCGCTGACGGCCAACGGCAAGGTGGACGCGCGGGCGCTCCCCGCGCCGGAGGTGGAGCACGCACAGGGCCCCGACGCCGCGCCGCGCGACGAGACGGAACGGCTGCTGGTGGATCTGCTCGCCTCCGTGCTCGCGGTGGAGGACGTGGGGATCCACGACAACTTCTTCGCGCTGGGCGGTGACTCCATCCTCTGCATCCAGCTGGTGTCCCGGGCGCGCGCGGCGGGGCTGCCGCTGGCCACCCGCGACGTCTTCCTGCAGCAGACCGCCGCCGCCATGGCGGACCACGTCCGCACCCTCGCCCCACCCATCGCCGACGTGCCCGACGCGCCCGACACGGCCGGGCCCAGCGACGACGAGATGGACGAGATCCTGTACGCCCTGGGCCAGGCCGGAGAGAGCGAGTAAGCATGACCACCCGCACCGTCGCCGACGCCTGCGAGCTGTCCCCCGTACAGCAGGGGATGCTCTTTCACACCCAGCTGGACCCCGCGGCCGGGCTGTACCTGGTGCAGCTGTGGACCCCGCTGTCTGGCCCGCTGCACGCGGACGCCTTCCGCGACGCCTGGGCGTGGGCCGTGGAGCGACACGGCGTGCTGCGGACGTCCTTTCTTTCCGAGGGGATGAGCCGGCCGCTGCAGGTGGTCCACCACGCCGTCGCGCTCCCCTGGACGGAGCTGGACTGGCGCGGCCTTTCCGCGGACGAGGTGGATGCGCGCAAGGAGGCGCTGCTGGCGGAGGACCGGGCGCGGGGCTTCCACCTGGCGGCGGCGCCGCTCTTTCGCCTGACGCTCGTCCGGCTGGCGGAGGATGAGCACCTGCTGCTGTGGACGCTGCACCACCTGATCCTCGACGGGTGGTCGCACACGCAGGTGCTGCGCGAGGCGCTGGCGCGCTACGCCGCCCTGCGCGGGGGCGCCCCGTTCGATCCGCCCGCCCCGCGCCCCTACCGCGACTTCGTGGCCTGGCTGCGCGGGCGCGACGCGGGGGCCGCGGAGGCGTTCTGGCGCGGCGCCCTGGAGGGCGTGCGCGAGCCGACGCCGCTGGGGATCGACGCCCCGGGGCACCCCGGCGCGGACACCGGCTTCAGCAACGTGCGCCGGACGCTCCCCCCCGAGCTGTCGCGCGCCCTGCGGGAGCGGGCCCGGGCGCACCGGGTGACGCTCAACACCCTGTTCCAGGGCGCGTGGGCGCTGACCCTCTCCCGCTACGCGGGGGAGGACGACGTGGTCTTCGGCGCCACGGCGTCGGGGCGGCCGGCGTCGCTGGCGGGGGTGGAGGAGATGGTGGGGCCCTTCATCAACACCCTCCCCGTCCGCGTGCGCGTCCCCGACGACGCGCAGGCGGGGCCGTGGCTGGCGGAGCTGCAGGCCCGCCAGGCCGCCGCGCGCGAGCACGAGCACTCGGCGCTGGTGGACGTGCAGGGGTGGACGGAGGTGCCGCGCGGGCGGCCGCTCTTCGAGAGCATCCTGGCGTTCGAGAACTTTCCGCGGGTCGAAGGTGCGGGCGCGGGGACCGGCGGGCTGACCGTCGGCGGGCTGAGCGGCGTCTCGCGCACCGGGTATCCGCTCACCCTGGTCGTCCACCCCGGCGACGAGGTGCTGCTCAAGGCGTACGCGGACCGCGCGCGGATCAGCGACGCGGCCACGGAGCGCCTGCTGGGGCACCTGGAGACCGTGCTCCGCGCGCTGGCGGAAGCGCCGTCGGAGATGAGGCTGGGGGAGATCGACCTGGTGACGGCGAAGGAGCGGGCGGAGCTGCTGGCGTGGGGGAGCAATCCGACGCCGGCGGACCCCGTCGTCGTCTCCATCCCGCAGAGGATCGCGGAGCAGGCCCGCCGCGCGCCGGACGCCCCCGCGGCGGAGTTCCGGGACGGCACGCTGACCTACGCGGAGCTGGACGCGCGGGCCAGCCGCATCGCGCGGCGCCTGGCGGCGCTGGGAGTGCGGCCGGGGGACGTGGTGGGGCTGGCCGCGGGGCCCTCGGCGCAGATGGTGGCGGCGCTCGTCGGCATCCTGCGCGCCGGCGCGGCGACGGTCGCGCTGGACCCGGAGTACCCGGAGGAGCGGCTGGCCTTCATGGTGGCCGATACGGCGGCGCGCGTGCTCGTCACCCGCGGCGGCGTCCCGGCGGCGCTGGCGAACGCGGACGTCCCCGTGCTGGACCTGGACGCGGACGCGGCGGCGATCGACGCGGAGGACGCGGCGGATCCGTCCCTCTCCATCCCCCCCGACGCGGCGGCGTACGTCATCTACACCTCGGGATCGACGGGCCGGCCCAAGGGGGTGGTGCTTTCCCACCGCGCCCTGGTGCGCACCGTGGTGGGGAGCGACCACGCCGCCTTCGGCCCGGGGACGCGGATGGCCCAGCAGTCGAACCTCTCCTTCGACGCGGCGGCGTGGGAGCTGTGCGGCGCGCTGCTGACGGGCGGCACCCTGGTGGGCATCGGGCGCGAGGTGCTGCTTTCGGCGGACTACGGGCGGGAGCTGCGGGAGCGGCGGATCAACACCGGCATCCTGACCACCCAGCTCTTCAACCGCCACGTCCGCGAGACGCCGGACGTGCTGGCGACGCTGGACGTCCTCTGCACGGGCGGCGAGCAGGTGGACGCCGAGGCCATGCGCGCCTGCCTGGCGGGCGGCCCCCCGCGGCGGCTGCTGCACATCTACGGCCCCACCGAGTGCTCCGTCTACGCCACCTGGCACGAGGTCACCGAGGTCCCCCCCGGCGCGCGGACGGTGCCGATCGGCGGGCCGATGGCCCACACGCGGCTCTACGTGCTGGACGGGCGCGGCCGCCCCGTGCCGGCGCTGGTGGGCGGCGAGCTGTACCTGGGCGGCGACCGCACGGCGACGATGTACCTGGGCCGCCCCGCGCTCACGGCGGAGCGGTTCGTCCCCGACCCGTTCGCGGGGACGCCGGGGGCGCGGATGTACCGCACGGGCGACCGCGTGCGGTGGACGGAAGTGCGAGAGTGCGAAAGTGCGAGAGTGCGAGAGTGGGAACCCGCGGATGCACGTGAGCCGCACGGCAATGGTGTACGCGCGGACGCTTCTACTTTCGCACTTTCGCACTCTCGCACTTTCGCACTCGAATTCCTGGCCCGCCTGGACGGCCAGGTGAAGATCCGCGGCTTCCGCATCGAGACGGGGGAGGTGGAGGCCGTGCTCCGCTCGCACCCCTCCGTGACCCACGCGGCCGTCATCGCCCGCGAGGACGTGCCGGGCGACCGGCGGCTGGTGGCGTACGTGGTCGGCGTGGACGGGAGCGTCCCCGGGGCGGCGGAGCTGCGGGCGCACCTGGCGCGGCGGCTTCCGGAGTACATGGTCCCCGCCGCCTTCGTGGCGATGGACGCGCTCCCCATCACCCGCAACGGCAAGGTGGACCGCCGCGCCCTCCCGGCGCCGGAGCCCGCCGCCGCGGCCGACTCCGTCGCGCCGCGCGACGAGACGGAGGCGCTGCTGGCGGAGCTGTGGGGCGAGGTGCTGGGAATCGCCGGCGTGGGGGTGCACGACGGCTTCTTCGCGGCCGGCGGGCACTCGCTGCACGCCATGCAGCTGGCCGTGCGCGTCCGCGAGGCGCTGCGGGT
>DASQBH010001408.1:0-2350 GCA_035635315.1 Longimicrobium sp. | reverse complement strand
GTGTGCGCGCTGGCGGATGCGGGCGCGGAGCGGATCGTGGTCGTCAACCGCACGACGGAGCGGGCGGAGGCGCTGGCGGAGCGGTTCCGCGCGCCCGGCGTGCGCATCGACGTCGCGGGCTCGGCGGATGCGCTGGCGGGGGAGCGCTTCGACGTGGCGATCAACAGCACCTCGCTGGGCCTGAGGCCTGCCGATCCGCTCCCGCTGGATCCGGACGCGCCCGGCCCGGACGTCGGCGCGGCGCTGGATCTGGTCTACGCGGCGGGGGAGACGCGCTGGGTGCACGCCATGCGCGCCCGCGGCCTTGCCGCCGCCGACGGCAAGGAGATGCTGATCCAGCAGGGCGCCGCCGCCTTTCGCCGCTGGTGGGGAATGGATCCGCCGCTGGACGTGATGCGCGCGGCGCTGGAAGACCGGTCCGCGGCCTGACATCGCCGCCGGTCATTGCAACACCACCTTCCACCTCCCCTCGTCATCGATGCAGAAAGTCCTGGTGATCGGGTCCAGCGGGGCGGGGAAGTCGGTGTTCGCGGCGCGGCTGGCGCAGCGGACGGGGCTGCCGCTCATCCACCTGGACGCGATCTACTGGAAGCCCGGGTGGGTCAAGACGCCCAAGGAGGAGTGGGCGCGGACGGTGGATGAGCTGCTCGCGCGCGACCGCTGGGTGATGGACGGCAACTACGCCGGCACGCAGGACCGCCGCCTTGCCGCCTGCGACACCGTGGTGTTCCTGGATCTGCCGCGCGCCGTCTGCTTGTGGCGTGCGGTCAAGCGGCGCATCGTCTATCGCCGTCGCTCGCGGCCGGACATGACGCCGGGATGCGAGGAGCGGGTGACGTGGGAGCTCATCCGCTGGATCTGGGAATACCCGCGCAGGCAGCGCCCCCGCGTCCTGTCCAGGCTGTCGGCGCTGCGCCCGGACCAGCGGGTCGTGGTGCTGCGCTCCAGCGCCCAGGCTGACGCCTTTCTGCACTCCGTTTCTCCCAACGGGTTACGCGCGTCGGAGGGATGAAGTTCGAGTCGACCTGACGGAGGAGATCGCGTGAGATACTACGTTGTCGCGGAGATGAACGTGACCGACCGCGCGTGGGTCGCCGACTACGTCGCGGTGGTGACGCCGATGGTGGAGCGCCACGGCGGCCGGTACCTGGCCCGCACGTCGCGCGCGGAAAAGCTGGAGGGCGAGCGTCCCGCACCCCACGTCTTTCTCCTCATCGAGTGGCCCAGTCGTGAAGCGGCGATGGCGTTCTATGAGAGCGAGGAGTACCGCCCGTACCGCGAAAGCCGCATCGCCGGCTCCCTCAACGAGTTCCTCCTCGTCCCCGGCGAGGACGTCACGGGAACCGCGCGCATGGCGGATTGAGCCGCCGAGCCGATCCATCCACCCGCCATCCAATCGATCGATGACCCGTCATCTCGCGCCCCCGCTGATTCGTGCCGCGCTGAACCGCGGCACGTACCTGGAGCAGTTCCTGGGCGGCTTTGTGGTGAACGGGCTGCCCGCCATCCGCTGGATCATGCTGCAGAAGGGCGTCGATGATGATGATTTCGATGAGGACGAGGACGAGCTCGAAGATGACGATGCCGGCGAGATCGAAGATGATGAAGACGAGGATGACGACGAGATCCTCTTCATCCTGAAGTACTTCGAGGTGTATGACGAGGGGGATGAGCAATGGGCGGACGTTTACGATTTTTCACCGGTGAGCGGCGATCCCGACGACGACGGGCCCGCCGCCCGTCACCGGCTGGCCACCCTGGAAGAGGCGCTGGCGCTCGCCGTGGAGCGCTACGGAGCCGATCCCGCGCGCTTCGTAAACCAGACGATGATCGACCACGAATACTACGACTACGTGATGCGCGGCAGGCGATAAAGAGCCCTCGCCTCCATCCGCCGCACCATCAAACCTCCATCGAATCGATCAATGACGCGTTACCTCATCCCCCAGTTCATCCGGACCGCGCTGAACCTCGGCACGGGCGTGGAGCAGTTCCTGGGCGGCTTTGTGGTCGATGACCAGCCCGCCATCCATTGGATCTCGCTGCACAAGGGCGCGGATGATGACGATTTCGATGACGACGAGTTTGAAGACGAGGATGCCGGCAAGGTTGAGGACGATGGAATTGACGATGAGGATGTCTTTGTCCTGTCGTACTACGATGCTTGCGACGAGGGAAACGAAAACTGGATTGACGTTTACGAGTTTTCGCCGCTGAGCGCTGATCAGTACGCGCCCGTCGCGACGCACCGGGCGGCGACCCTGGAGGAGGCGCTGGCGCTCGCGGTGGAGCGCTACGGAGCCGATCCCGCGCGCTTCGTAAACGGAGGAGTAATCCAGGACGAGTACTA
>DASQBH010001407.1:0-3995 GCA_035635315.1 Longimicrobium sp. | reverse complement strand
GGTCTCGCGGCGTTCGCGCGCGGGGCCGCGGCGCGGGAACCTGTGGCGCCGCCGCCCCGCGCGCAACCCCGCCCGCGCGTGGGGCGCCCGTCCGCGGATGCGGCGGGCAACGTAAAAGGGGCCCCGGCACAGCGCGCCGGGGCCCCCGCAAACCGTCCGCCGTGCGCGCGGGGAGGAGCGTTACTCCTCGCCCGCGCCGTCGTCGGAGCCACCGGCGCCGGCCTCGGCACGCGGCCGGCGCTTGCGGCGGGGGCGGCGCTTCTTGTCGCCGCTGTCGCGGTCGCGGTCGGCCGGCTGGCGCTCGCCCGTCTCGCTGCTGTACGTGGTCACCTCGGCCTCGTCGGCGCGGCGGCGGTCCTCGGCCGGCATGGCGGCGCGGGCCTCCACGATGGCGTCGGCGATGGCGTTGCTGATCACCTCGACCGAGCGGATGGCGTCGTCGTTGCCCGCGATGGGCACCGTGAGCACGTCCGGGTCGGCGTTGGTGTCGGCGATGGCGATCACCGGGATCCCCAGCTTGTTGGCCTCGGAGATGGCGATCTTCTCGCGCTTGCTGTCGATGACGAACATGGCGCCGGGAATGCGGGCCATGTCCTTGACGCCGGCCAGGTACTTGTCCAGGCGCTCGCGCTCGCGGTCCAGCATCAGGCGCTCCTTCTTGGTGTAGTACTCGAAGGCGCCCTCGTCCATCCCCCGCTCCAGCTCGCGCAGGCGGCGGATCTGCTTCTTCATGGTGGTGAAGTTGGTGAGCATGCCGCCCAGCCAGCGCTCCGTCACGTAGAACGACCCGCTGCGCTCGGCCGCGCTCTCCACCACCGGCTTGAGCTGCTTCTTGGTGCAGACGAACAGGACGCGGTCGCCCTTGGAGATCACCGCACGGGTGAGCTCCTGCGCCAGCTCGATCTGCCGCTGCGTCTTCTTGAGGTCGATGATGTAGATGCCGTTGCGCTCCGCGAAGATGAACTTGCGCATCTTCGGGTTCCAGCGGCTGGTCTGGTGTCCAAAGTGGACACCGGCTTCCAGGAGGTCCTGGATCTGCGGTACGGCCATGAGAGTCCTGATGGGTATGCGGTTTTCCCTGCGGCCCCGTCCGGGGCCCGGGCTTCCACCGCCGTCATCCGCCCGTCCGACCGCGCCGGTGAGGGCGCGGCACCCGGACGTGGGCGTCGGGCGGTGTGCTTGATGGTACCGGGATTCAGGCAAACGCGCGTGCCGGGACGTCCAGCCGTCCCGGCACCGCGCCGCCCGCGCTCCCGATTAGCGCTTGCTGAACTGGAACCGCTTGCGCGCGCCCGGACGGCCGGGCTTCTTGCGCTCCACCTCGCGCGGGTCGCGGGTCAGCAGACCCTCGGCGCGCAGGCGGGTGCGGAACTCCTCGTTCACCTTGAGCAGCGCGCGGGCCACGGCAAGGCGAATGGCGTCGGCCTGGCCGCGCACGCCGCCGCCGTTCACCGTCACCTTGACGTCGTACTGGCCCTCGGTCTCCGTCGCCACCAGCGGGCGGTTGGCCGACTGGCGCAGGACGTGGCGGGGCAGGTGCTGCTCCAGCGTGCGCCCGTTCACAACCCAATTGCCGGTGCCCGGGCGAAGGTACACGCGCGCGACCGAGGTCTTGCGGCGCCCGATGGCGTGGAACTGTTCGGTGGTCGCCATGATGATCAGAAGGTGAGAGGCTCGGGATTCTGGGCCTGGTGCGGATGCTCCGCCCCGGCATACACCTTCAGCTTCTTGCGCATCTGGCGGCCCAGGGCGTTCTTGGGCAGCATGCCCTTTACCGCAAGCTCCACCACCCGCTCGGGGTGCCTGGCCAGCATCTCACGGAAGGGGATGAACTTTTCCCCGCCCATGTAGCCGGTGTGCTTGAAGTAGGTCTTCTGGTCGGCCTTGTTGCCGCTCAGACGGACCTTGTCCGCGTTGATGACCACGACGTAGTCGCCGGTGTCCAGGTGCGGGGTGTAGGTCGGCTTGTGCTTGCCGCGCAGCACGCGGGCAATCTCCGTCGCCACACGCCCGAGGATCTTGCCCCCGGCGTCGACGACGAACCACTTGTGCTCGATCTCTCCCGCCTTAACGGAATACGTCTTCATCGTACTCTTCTCGCGCCCGAAGCGCGGGCCTGTGCCGGCCAGGTGCCGGCGGGTTCTGGAGTTCCGAACGAAAATTCCGCCCCCGGCGCCTTGCCCGGGGCGGAGTGGCGTGGTCGGGACAGACCGGTAGAATACACAAACCCGCGCCCCGTGTCAACCGGCGGGGGGCGGGAATTACGGGATACGGAGGGGATTTCGAGGCGCTTCAGCAGGAATCGAACCGGCGCCCGCGGGGTGCCCCTCCCCCGGCCCCTCCCCGCTCGTTCCTCGCGGAGAGGGGAGAATTCGATTCCGCTGCGACGACCTTTCCGCCGTTCTCCCTCCCCCACGCAATTTGTGGGGGAGGGCCGGGGAGGGGGGCGCCCGCCCCTCGCGCCGCCCCCGCCGGAGCGCGACCCCCCTCCCCCGCACCACTCTCACTCCTCCAGCAGCGCCTCCAGGCGGCCGATGAACTCGGCCTGGGCGGCGTTCATCTTCACGCGGGCCTGGGCGGGGGTGAACCAGGCGCAGCGGTCCACCTCGGGAAAGCTGATCATCCGCCCCGAGCCGCGCGGCCACTCGGTGCGCATCACGTTGCTGGTCACCGTGGCGGGGTCCGCGTCGCCCTCCCAGGCCCAGGCGTGCACCCGCTTGCCCGCCTTCTGGCGGATGTCGCCCAGCGGCAGAAACGGCTCGCGCGGCGCGATCCCCGTCTCCTCGCGGAACTCGCGCCGGGCGGCGTCCAGCGGCGTCTCGCCCTCGTCCACCAGGCCCTTGGGGATGGTCCACGCGCCCTCGTCCTTGTTCTTCCAGAACGGGCCGCCCGGGTGCGCCAGGAACACCTCCAGCGCGTGCTCCGCCGTCCGGCGAAACAGCACCATCCCCGCGCTTTCGCCCGCGCGCCGGCTCATCCGCGCGGCTCCATCCACCCGCGCACGGGCGGGCGGACTGCGGTCGAGGCGCGGAGGGGGAGGACGCGGGTCATGCGGGCGGGCGGAGGAGAGATGGCGAGACGCAGAACAAATGGAGTATCGGGCCGCCGCCGTCCACCGCGCAAGGTTTGTCCGGGGATCAGCGGGGGGCGGGTTCCGCCGCCGGCCGGGCGGCGGCGTGCAGCGCGGGGATGAGCTCCCGCAGGCGGGCGGCCTCTTCGCGGTTCAGCCCGTCGGCGCGAATGGTCATGGGGCGGTGGCCGCGATGCGCCTCCAGCACCCACTGCTCGCCGCCGCGCGTGGTGTGGCGCACCGACTTCACCTGCGTCCACGGCAGCGTCTCCGGCGCGCCGTTGCGCACCAGGGTGGCGTCCTGCGCGGAGAGGTGGATCTCGTCCACCCACTGAAAGCGGGTGCGGACCAGGTGGCCGCTCAGCACCAGCGCGGCGCCGAAGGCCGCCAGCCCCGAAAGCACGCGCCAGTCGCGCTCCCCCTGCCCCAGGTACAGGAACCCGAGCACCATCAGCGCCGCCACCGCGGCGCCGGCCAGGCTCTCGGTGCGCGCGTCCTTTCGGCGCGGGGCGAAGGTGTGGACGTCGCTCATTGAAGGGAATTGGCCTGAAGGCGGTGGCGCGGGCGCGGCGATTTTGCTTGCCCCGCGCCGTCTTTGGCTGCAGAGTAGTGTCTGCCGCCGCGTGCATCAAGCGGCGGATGCACGCCCATGGCCCCGGCCATGCAGCATCGCTCGCAGGGCGCTCCGGCGCGGTGCATCCTCTCCGCACCGCGGCCGAGTGCCTGCCGCCACTGCCGCAACCCGGGCGCACGCCGCGCACCGGCCGCGGGTGGCGAGCCCCAGCCTCGGGAGGAAACGATGGCACGCACAGGGCACCGCCGCCGGAGCGCGCTTCTGCACGCCGGCCTGGCCGCACTGCTCACGGCGGGGTGCGCGGGAAATCCGCAGGTCCAGGCGCCGGTCCTGGAGCCCGACGAAGTGGAG
>DASQBH010001406.1:0-2059 GCA_035635315.1 Longimicrobium sp. | reverse complement strand
GATGTACAACGTGGTCGAGAAGCTGCGCAGCGGCGAAAAGCTCACCGACAAGGAGCGCGCCGTGCACGAGATCGCCGCGTGCGGCGTGCTGCGCGACCTGCACGACCAGCTGGACGCGCTGGTGGCGCGGGCGTACGACTGGCCCTGGCCCATGGAGCGCGAAGAGGTGCTGGAGCGCCTGGTGGCCCTGCACGACGAGCGCGTGGAAGAGGAAAAGCGCGGCATAATCCGCTGGCTGCGGCCCGAGTACCAGGTGCCGCGCTTTGGCGGCGCCGCCCCCGCCGCCGCCGAGCCCACGCTGGACCTGCCCGAAGCCGCCGCGTCTGAAGTAGCCAAAGTGGCCGAAGAGCAGCCCTGGCCCGCGGGCGCCATCGACCAGATCGGCGCGGCCAAGGCGGCCGTATCCGCCGTCCCCGCCACGCCCGCGGAGGTGGCCGCCGCGTTCGCCGGCGCGCCCGTGCCGCTGGTTGCGCGCCACCTGGAGACGCTGGCCATGGTGGGCGAGGTGCGGCTGCTCCCCGACGGCCGCTACGAGGCCGTAAGCGAGCCGCTGTGAGCACTCGCACCGCGCTCCGGCTTGCCGCGGGTCTCGCGGCCGGGCTTCTGCTGCTCGGGGGCGGCGGCTGCGGGCGCGGGCCCGTGCCGCAGGGGGAGGTCGCCGCGGTGTACGAGGCGTTCCTGGAGGCTACGGCGCAGGACTACCCGGGAATGGTGCTGCTGGAGGATTCCACCATCCGCCTCACCGCCGCTGCGTTCGCGGATCCCCCGCCGGCCCCGCCGCAAGAGATCTCGCGCCTCTGGTCTCCCGAGGTGCGCGAGGCGATCGCGGACCTGGTGGCGCGCAGCCGGACGCCGGTGCGGCTGCCGCCGGACGTGGAGGTGGCGATCCCGCAGAGGCGCATCTCCCCCGACAGCGTGCGCCGGGTGCGCGAGCGGATCCGCGCGGAATACCTGCAGCGGCTTCCAGACCGTGCCGTGATCGTCGGGCTCTCGGCGGTGGGGTTCAGCCGGGACGGCGGCGTGGCCGTGGTGGTGCGGGCCGAAGCGTGCGGTGTGCTCTGTGGCGGGTCCGTCGCGCAGGCCATGCGCAGGCACCCCGATGGCTGGAGGCCGGCGGAGGTGCTGTTTTCCGTAGTCTCCTGAGCGCGGCTGGCGCCCCTGGTGCCGCGCTCGGGCCGCGCCGCCTAGACGCTGGCCATGGTGGGCGCGTGCCGGCAGCGGGACTCACCCCGGCGCCCAATCGCTCGGCATGCGGGCGGAGGTGTTGATCCCATCAATAAATCTCGCTGATGGATACAGCCCGGCCCGCTGCTGGCGGCGGGGTTGTCACGCTTCCGGACCGGCATGCGTTCTGTTGCCAGCCACTCGTCCCACGCTCTGGAGGCCGACATGAAAGGCAGCGTTCCCATGCTTCGCCGGCGCACCCTCGCGGGAGCGGTGCTGGCCCTGGCCACCGTGCTCTCCGCGTGCGAGCGCACCGTCCATGAGCCCCAGGCCGACCCTCAGCCGCTCACCCAGCGGTACGACGGGCCCGCGGGCCTGGTGCAGACCATCCGGATCGCCGACACCCACCCCGCGACGGGCGAAACCCTCCGGATCGAGTCCGTCATCACCAACGAGGGAGCGGGCCCCGTGGCGGTGACCAGCTCCATCTGCGGGCTGCACCTGGAGACAGGGCTGCGTTTTGTGCCAGCCATCCGATGCGCGGGGTACAGCATGGGGGGGACGCTCTCTCCCGGAGGCTCCCGGGTCGAGGTGGAGGAGGCGGTGATCGCATCCGGGCCCGGCACGTACTCCGTGCGCCTGCGGCATCTGCTCGATCCCGAGCAGTGGGTCAGCTTTCAGATCACCGTGCGCGGCCGGTAACGGGGGGAGCCGGGATCGCGCGCCTTCGCCTCCGCCTGCCCACAACCCAATCCTGCGCGAGCATCGATGATCATCGCCCTCGCCTCCCCCCGCGTTGCCACCAGCCTGGATGACGGGCTGGCCAGGATCGAGCGGCTGCTGTCCCAGGCGTCGGCGCAGGGCGCGCGCATCGTGTGCTTTCCCGAGGCGTACC
>DASQBH010001405.1:0-3388 GCA_035635315.1 Longimicrobium sp. | reverse complement strand
GTGGCTGGTGCCGGGGGATGCGCCCTCCGCGGGCAAGTTCGGCGACGCGCTGGTGCACGCGGCGCGCAACCCCGGCCTGCTGGCGCGGATGCGCGTGAACGCGCGCGCCATGGCCGAGCGCCTGTCGCTCGCGCGGCACGTGGAGGCGCTGGAGCGCGTGCTCGCGTCCGCCACCGTCCCGTCGATGGCGGGATGAGCGCGCCCGTCTGGCACCTGCTGACCGGCGAGTATCCGCCGGAGGGGGGCGGGATCGCGGACTACACGGCGGTCCTGGCCCGCGCGCTGGCGGACATGGGGCGCCAGGTGCACGTCTGGACGCCCGCGCGCGTGCCGCCGTCCCAGGAGCACCGTACCACGGTGCACGTGATGGACGGATTCTCCGGCGCGGCGCTGGCGCGGCTGGGCGCGGAGCTGGACCAGTTCGCCCCGCCGCGGCGGCTGCTGGTGCAGTACGCGCCGCAGGCGTGGGGGATGAAGGGGATGAACGTCCCCTTCTGCCGCTGGGTGCTCTCGCGGCGGGAGAAGGGCGACGACGTGCGGGTGATGTTCCACGAGCCGTTCTTTCCCTTCGGATGGCAGCGCCCGCAGCGCAACCTGCTGGCGGCGGTGAACCGGTGGATGGCGCGGCTCCTCCTGCGCGCATCCGGCGATCGCGCGTACGTCTCCATCCGCGCGTGGGAAGGGCTGCTGCGCCCCCTCGCGCCGCCGGGGCTGGAGCTCACCGTCCTGCCGATCCCCTCCACCATCCCCTTCGTCGACCATCCCGAGAACGTGCAGGTCACCCGGGACGCGCTCACGGAGAGCGGCAAACACCCGCTGCTCGTCCACTTTGGCACGTACGGCGGGATGATCGCGCCGATGCTGGAACAGGCGCTGACCGCGTTGATCGAGCGGCGGCCGGATGCGCGCATCCTTTTGCTCGGCAAGGGCGGCGTGGAGTTCGCGGCCCGTATGCGTGGCCGGGATTCGCGGTTTGCGGGCGTGTTCTGGACACCGGGATACCTGGGGCCCGAAGCGCTCTCCTACCATCTCCAGGCCGCCGACGTCGCCATCCAGCCCTATCCCGACGGCGCGGACACCCGCCGCACCTCGCTGATGGCCTGCCTGGCGAACGGCGTCCCCACCGTCACCACGCGCGGCCGGTTCACCACCGCGGACGTGATGCTGTCCGTCGTGGGATATCCGGTCGCTCACGAGCCGCGGAGCGCGGGCCAGATCGCCGCCGACATCCAGGCGGATCCAGGTACCACCGTCGTCGGCGAATTTCCCGACCTTCCGCTCCGCGAGGCTACACGCGCGGCATATCAGCGGAACTTCGCCATGGAGCACACGGTGGCGCGGCTGCTGGCGGACGAGGGCGGGGGATGAGGATCCTGCTCGTCGGCGACTACCCGGCGGACCCCACGCTGGGCTCGGCCAAGGTCTACTACAAGCTGCGCGAGGAGTTCGCCGCGCTGGGGCACGCGTGCGACGTGCTGATGGGGCCCGACATCGCGGACCGCCCGACGAACTGGCGCGTGCGGCAGACGATCTCGCCCTGGCTGGCGGACCGCGCCATCCGCCGCGCCGTTCGCGCGCGCGGGCCGTACGACGTGGTGGACGTGGCGAGCGCCGAGGGGATGGTGTTCGCCGCGCGGCGCCGCGCCGGCTTCGGCAGGCGGACGGCGATCGTTGCGCGGTCGCACGGGCTGGAGCACCTGAACTACCGCCGCACGCTGGACGATGCCGCCGACGGGCTGATCGACAAGCCGTGGACGCGCCGCATCTACTATCCCGTCGTCCGCCTGCCGCAGGTCGCCGCCGCCGCGCGCCTGGCGGACGCGATGATCGTCCTGAACCCCGGCGACCAGGCGTTCGCGGCGGATGCGGGGTGGAAGCCGGCGGATCGCGTCCACGTCGTCCCCCACGGCGTCTCCGCGCGCTTTCTTGCCGATGCGTCGGCGCCGGACGCGCCGCGGGGCGGGGGAGTGCTGTTCTGCGGGTCGTGGGACAACGTAAAGGGCGCGCCGTACCTGGCCCGCGCCATGTCCCTGCTTGCCGCGTCGGGAGATGCGCCGCGGCTGACGATCCTGGGCCCCGGCGTGGGGGAAGACGCCGTGCTCGCGTCGTTCGACCAGGCCGCGCGCCCGTTCGTCCGCGTGGTCCCGCGCGCGCCGGAGGACGAGGTGATGCGGCACTACCGCGAGCACGACGTGCTGGTGGCGTGCAGCACCTACGAGGGGTTCGGGATGGTGATCGTGGAGGCGATGAGCCAGCGCCTGCCCGTGGTCGTCACCCCCGTCGGCTGCGCGCCGATGCTGATTCGCGACGGGGACAACGGCGTCATCGTCCCCCCGCGTGACCCCGCCGCCCTCGCCGCCGCCCTTCGCCGCGTGATGGCCGATGCGAGACTGCGCCGCGCGATGGGCGATCGCGCCGCGGAGACGGTGCGTCCGCTCACCTGGCGCGCCACCGCGGAGCGGACGCTGGACGTGTACCGGCAGGCGGGCGCGCGGGAGTAATAGCCTTTGATGCTGATAATTGGATCTGGGAATACCCGATGATTTCTTGAGGAGGCGCCAACCTCATCAGAGGCCATGTCATCCTGAGGGAGCGCACCACGTGTAGTCAGAAGCCACACAACCACTTGCGCGCGACCGAAGGACCTTCTCTCCGCTCACGAGGGGGCAAGCGCCTTTGCAGAAACCCAGCCCCACGGTTCTGCCGGCAAGGTCCTTCGGTCGGCGCCAAAGTATATCGTAACCAACAAGTTACGGAGTGGCGCCTCCCTCAGGATGACAGTTCGCGTGGGAGGTTCACCAACACCTTCCAGGCATTTCCGGATCCAGGATGATGAGCCGAAACTCCGTCGCAGCCACGATCGTACCGAAGCAGCGCAGCAGTCCGGAACTCCTGATCGAGAATGACCGATGACCCAGAACTTCCCCAACCGCATCGACGGCGACACCCTTCGCCGCTGGATCCTCCGCGCCTTCGCCCTCGGCTTGGCGCTGGGCGTCGTGGCGGGGATCGCGGCGCTGATGAACTGAGATCGGGCACATTCCGATCTCCCGGAAGCGGATGAGCGGCCGCACGTCGCGCCTTCTGCTCGCGGGCGTGTTCGTCTTCGCGGGGATGATGCACTTCATCATTCCCGCGAGCTACGTGGGCATCATGCCGCCGTGGCTGCCGTGGCACCGCGGGCTCGTCTACCTGAGCGGCGTGCTGGAGATCGCGGGTGGCGTGGGGCTGCTGGTCCCGCGCACCCGGCGCGCCGCGGGCATCGGGCTCATCCTGCTGCTGATCGCCGTCTGGCCCGCCAACCTGCAGATGGTGCTCGACGCCCGCGCCGCGGACAAGCCGCTCTGGCACCAGGCGCTGCTCTGGCTGCGCCTTCCCCTGCAGCTGG
>DASQBH010001404.1:0-2019 GCA_035635315.1 Longimicrobium sp. | reverse complement strand
GTCCGACGGAGACGACGGTCTGCGCGACCTCCGCCGTTTGCGAGGCGGACGGGAGTGTCCCGGCGATCGGCCGGGCGCTGGAGAACGTGCGAGTGTACGTGCTGGACGCGGCCGGCCGGCCGGCGCCGGCCGGCGTTTCCGGCGAGCTGTACGTGGGAGGCGTCGGCGTGGCGCGCGGCTACCTGGGCCGGCCCGCACTGACAGCGGCGCGCTTCGTCCCCGATCCCTTCGGCGGCGAGCCCGGGGCGCGGCTCTATCGGACGGGGGACCGGGCGCGGTGGTCGGCCCGGGGCGAGCTGGAGTTCCTGGGGCGGGTGGACGCGCAGGTCAAGGTGCGCGGCTTCCGGGTCGAGCCGGGGGAGATCGAAGGCGCGCTGCGGCGGAGCGAGGGAGTCGCCGACTGCGTGGTCGTGGCCCGCGAGGACGTGCCCGGGGAGAAGCGGCTGGTGGCGTACGTGGTGGGCGACGTGGAGGCGGGAGTGCTGCGCGAGCACCTGCGCCGGGAGCTCCCGGAGTACATGGTGCCGGCGGCTTTCGTCCCGCTGGAGCGGCTGCCGCTGACGGCCAACGGCAAGCTCGACCGCAAGGCGCTGCCGGCTCCCGAGGGCGATGCGTTCGCCCGGCGCGGCTACGAGGCGCCGGTGGGAGAGGTGGAGCAGGCGCTGTCGGAGATCTGGAGCGAGCTGCTGGGCGTGGAGCGGGTGGGGCGCTGGGACAACTTCTTCGAGCTTGGAGGCCACTCGCTCCTCATCGTGAAGCTGATCGAGCGGATGCGGCGGCGGGACCTGCACGTGGAGGTCAGGACCCTGTTCACGAAGCCGGCCATCGCGGATCTGGCCGAAGCGATGAGCGGCCACAGCCTGGAGGTGCAGGTGCCCCCAAACCTGATCCCCGTGCCGGGCTCGACCGGGCCCGCCGAAGTGGGAGCACGCACCCTGGAGATCGTTCTGTGACGCTCCAAACGCTGTTGGCGACGCTCGCCGCCTCCGGGATCCAGCTCCGCGGAGTCGGCGAGGAGATCGTCGTGACCGGGAACGAAAAAGCCCTGAACGCCGAGCTGGTCAGCGAGCTGCGCGCGCACAAGGCGACGCTGCGGGACTTCGTCCGCGAGCACGGCGGATGGTGGGCGCCCCCGCTGATCACGCCCGAGATGCTGCCGCTGGTGACGCTCACCCAGGCGGAGATCGACGGGATCGTGGCGGGGGTGGAGGGTGGGGCGGGGAACGTACAGGACATCTACCCGCTGGCGCCGCTGCAGGAGGGGATCCTCTTTCACCACCTGCTGGCGCGCGAGGGCGATCCGTGCCTGTCCTCGGCGCTGTACGGCTTCGAGCGCCGGGAGCAGCTGGACGCGTACGTGGGCGCGCTGCAGGCCGTGATCGACCGGCACGACATCCTGCGCACCGCGGTGGTGTGGGAGGGGGTGCCGGAGCCGGTGCAGGTGGTGTGGCGCCGGGCACGGCTGGAGGTGGAGGAGGTGGAGCTGGACGCCGCGGAGGGCGACGCCCCGCGGGCGCTGTGGGAGCGGTTCGATCCGCGGCGCACCCGGATGGACGTTCGGCGGGCGCCGCTGCTAGGCGCCGGCATGACGTACGACGCGGCGGAAAGGCGCTGGGTGCTCCTCCTCCAGACGCACCATCTCGTCATCGACCACACCTCGATCGAGGTGCTGATGGAGGAGATCCGCGCGCACCTGCAGGGCCGCGAGGCGGAGCTTCCCGCCCCGCTCCCCTTCCGCAACTTCGTGGCACAGGCGCGGCTGGGCGAGAACCGGGCCGAGCACGAGGCGTACTTCCGCGCGCTGCTGGGCGGCGTGGAGGAGCCGACGGCGCCGTTCGGGCTGCTGGACGTCTGGAGCGACGGGTCGGGGATCCAGACGGCGCGGCAGATGGTGGAGCCGGGCCACCAGCTCCGGTCGCGGGCACGGGCGCTGGGCGTGAGCGCGGCGAGCGTGTGCCACGTCGCGTGGGGGCAGGTGCTGGCGCGGGTGACGGGGCGGGACGACGTGGTGTTCGGGAC
>DASQBH010001403.1:0-4710 GCA_035635315.1 Longimicrobium sp. | reverse complement strand
GGGCTTGACGCCGACGACGTGCGGCTGGCGGAGGACGTGGCCCGCTCGGTCGCCGTCGCGCTGGACAACGCCCGCCTCTTTGTGCAGGCGCAGGCCGAGGCGCGCTGCCGCGAGCAGGCGCTGGCCGCGGTATCGCACGAGATGCGCGGGCCGCTGCAGGTGATCTCCATCGCCAGCGGCGCGCTGCTGCGGTCGTGGACCACGGACCCCGCGCTGGCTCCCGAGCGCCGGCAGATCGCCGTGATCGCCGACTCCGCCGAGCGCATGCGCCGGCTGACGGCCGACCTGCTGGACCTTTCGCGGGTGGACGCCGGGCACTTTTCCGTCACCCCGGAGCCGGTGCGCGCGGGCGTGCTGCTGCACGGCGCCGCGGAGGTCTACCGCGCCATGGCCGGGCAGAAGGGGATCACCCTGACGGTCGAGTCCGCCCCGGCGGTGACGGCGATGGTGGACGAGCAGCGCGTGCACCAGGTGCTCGCCAACCTGATCGGCAACGCGGTGCGCCACACGCCCTCCGGCGGCACCATCGCCCTTTCCGCCGAGGCGGCGGATGGCCAGGTGCGCTTTTCCGTGGCCGACAGCGGCGCCGGGATCCTTCCCGAGAACCTGCCGCGCGTGTTCGAGCGCTTCTGGACCGGCGGCAAGTGCCGCGGCTGCGCGGGGCTGGGCCTGGCCATCAGCCGCGCCATCGTGGAGGCCCACGGCGGCACGATGACGGTCGACAGCCAGCCCGGCCAGGGCGCCACCTTCACCTTTACGCTCCCCCTCGCCGGCGCCTGAGGGCCCGGCTTCCCCTCCTTCTTCCCGCACCTCGCCCCACCCGCAGTCTTCCCCCGCCCGGCCCGAGATCTCCTCGGGGCCGGGCACTCTCTTTCCCGGATCCGGAAAAGCATCAGGTACAGAGGATACAGACAAAAGCCAGAGGAACAGAGGACCCGTTCCCATTCTTTCGTCTGTTCCTCTGGCTGTTGTCTGTTCCTCTGTATCTCCAATCTTTTTCAGGTACTGATCTGGATCGCAGGTGATACGGAACGTGGTGTCAGGATGGAGCACTTTCCTGTAACGCACCGTTGCATCGATCCCGCCCAAACCATTCGAATGTGTTCTGTAAATAATTGATGTGAAAGATGTTAGGTGAAATGGTGCATGGGGCACACGCCCTGCTTTCTCCATGGACACAGTTCGCGCGGTGCACGTCAGGCCGCGATCCGAAGCACCTGCCGAATCTCCCCGCCCGATGGACCGGGCACCTTGCCGCAAAGGAGCACTCCCATGCGCATCCGCCTCTTTCTTCTCGCCGTCCTGCTGATCGCCGCTCCCGGCCTGCGCGCGCAGGACGACGCCGTGGGCACCGTGCGCCCGGGCGACGTGGTGCGGCTGCGCATCTGGCAGGAGCCCGACCTCTCCGGCGACTTCACCGTGCACGAGAACGGCGGCGTCGTCCTTCCCAAGCTGGGGCCGGTGGAGGCCGCGGGGCTCACGGACCAGGCGCTGCGCGAGCGGGTGACCGCCGGATTTGGCGCGTACCTGCAGCACAGCTCCATCGACGTGGTGGTCCTGCGCCGCATCCAGGTGCTGGGCGCCGTGCGCAACCCCGGCCTGTACCCGGTCGATGGCACCATGAGCATCGCCGACGTGCTGGCCGTCGCGGGTGGAACGTCCGCGGACGCGCGCCCGGACCGCGTGCAGCTGGTGCGCGGCGGGCGGCGGCTGGACGTGCGCGTGGCCGGCGCCCAGCGCGTGGCCGACACCCCCATCCGCTCCGGCGACCAGCTCTTCGTCCCCCAGCGCGGCTGGGCAGACCGCAACACGGGCACGGTGGTCAGCGTGCTCACCGCCAGCGCGGGTCTGCTGGTGGCCGTCTTTACCCGGTGAACATCATGTCCTCCCGCCTTCCCGTCCCCGCCCCCGGTGCCGTGCCCGGTCCCCGCGCGGAAGCCACCGGCCTGCGTGACCTGAAGGGCGTGCTGATGCGCCAGCGCTGGATTCTGCTGGCCTGCCTGGCCCTGGGCGGCACGGCCGGCGCCACGCTGGTGGTGCGCGCCCGCCCCATCTACGAGGCCTCCACCCTGACGCGCGTGGAAGAGGCGCGCGGCGCGCAGGCCACGGCGCCGCAGCAGCTGGACCTGGCGCTGCTGCTGGGCGGCGGCGCGGGCGTGGGGACGGACCTGGAGGTGCTGCGCACCCGCACCCTGGCCACCGCCGTGGTGGACTCCCTGGGCCTGCGGCTGGACGTGACCGCGCCGCGCCACGCCGTCCGCAGCCGCGTGCTCTCCGCCGTCCGCGTCGATTCGGCCGCGCCCGCGGGCGACTACCTGCTGGTGCGCGACGCGTCCGGCGGCTTTGCCATCTCCGAGGCGGCGGGCGGAAAGCGGATCGGGCGCGTGGTTCCGGGCGCCCCGTTGGCGCTCCCCGGCGTGCGCGCGGTGCTGGACCGGCGCGCGGGTGCGTACGAGGAGATCGCGTTGAGCGTGGCGGAGCGCGACAGGGCCGTGCGCGCGGTGGCGAAGGGGCTGGAGGTGGATCGCCCCAGCCGCGAAGCCAACATCCTGCGCCTGAGCTACCAGAGTACGGACCCGGTGCTCGCCCGCGACGTGCCCAACGTGCTGGCGGACCGCTTTGTGGCGCTGCGGCAGGAGATGCACACCACCGAGGCGCGCAGCACCGCCCGCTTCCTTCGCGAGCAGCTGGACACCCTCTCCCGCCAGCTGGCGCTCTCGGAGCAGACGCTGCAGCAGTTTCAGCAGGCCAGCAGCGTGGTGGACCTGGAGACGGAGGGGCGCACGGAGCTCACCCAGTCCGCGCAGCTGCAGGCGGAGCGCAGCTCCCTGGCCATCGAGCACGACGCCCTCGCCGCGCTGGTCCGCGGCGCGGACGCGGACGCGGCGGTGCAGGCGGCCGATCAGCCCTCCCCGTACCGCCGGCTGGCCGCGTTCCCCAGCCTGATGCGGATGCAAACCACGTCGGAGCTGCTTTCCTCGCTCACCCGGCTGGAGAACGAGCGCGGCGCCCTGCTCGTCCGCCGCCGCCCCAACGACCCCGAGGTAGAGGCGCTCACGAGCCGCATCCGGCAGATCGAAGGCGAGCTGCGGCAGCAGGCGGATACCTACCGCGGCGCGCTGGCGGGGCAGATCGCCTCGCTGGACGGGCACCTGTCCGCCTCGCGCGGCCGGCTGGACCGCATCCCCGCCCGCGCGCTGCAGAACGCCCGCCTCTCCCGCCAGCCGCAGGTGCTGTCGGAGATCTACGCCGTGCTGCAGGCGCGGCTCAAGGAGGCGGAGATCGCGTCGCGGGTAGAGGACCCCAGCGTGCGCATCATCGACCCCGCCACCCTGCCGTCCGAGCCCGTCTCGCCCAAGAAGAAGCTGATCCTGGGCGGCGCGCTGATGCTCTCGCTGCTGGTGGCGCTCGGCATCGGCTACGTGCGCGAGTTCACGGACGACACCGTGCACACCCCCGGCGACCTGGAGCTGGCCCTGGGCGCGCCCACGCTGGCCCTGGTGCCGCGGCTGAGCGCCCGCGAGCAGCGGCGGTCGGACCGGCTGCTCCCGAAGCAATCGGACCGCGCCGCCGCCGCCCTGCCGGCCCGGGCCGCCGCGCTCGCCGTGCCGTCGCGGGCCAGGGCGGTCTCGCCGCCCCGCGGCACCCCCGCCGGCGACGCGTACGACTGGCTGCACACCAACCTGCTCTTTGCCGCCGTGGGCCAGGAGGCGAAGACGGTGATGATCACCAGCGCCATCCCCGGCGAGGGAAAGACGACCACCGCGCTCAACCTGGCGCGGACCATGGCCGAGCGCGGCGAGCGGGTGCTGCTGATCGACGCGGACCTGCGGCGCGGGCGCATCGACGCCGCCATGGGAACGCCGGGGGCGCGCGGGCTGGCGGACCTGGTGGCCGGCACGGTGCGCATCGAGGAGGTGCTGCTGGAGGTGGAGACGGAGGGTGAATCGCTCACCTACCTGACGGCCGGCTCCTCGTCCGAGCATCCCACCAACCTGCTGCGCTCGGCGCGCACCCGGCTGCTGGTGCAGTGGGCCGCGCGCAAGTTCGACCGCGTGGTGATCGACGCGCCGCCCGTCCACGCCGTGGCCGACGCGGCCGTGCTCGCCCAGCACGCCGACGCCGTGGTGGTGATCGCCCGCAGCGGCGTGACCCCGTACGCCGCCCTGGCCAACGCCGCCGAGCAGCTGCGCCGCGTGGGCATTCCCGTGCTGGGCGGGGTGATGAACGACGTGGACTACGACCGCGACGCCCGCTACGACGCCTCCTACCGGTGGTACGGCTACGGCCGCGACTACCACGCTTCCGCGAACTGATCCACCCCCCTTCATCCCGCATCCAGCCATGCTCACCCGACTCTTCACCCGCATCCTTCCCGCGCTGCGCGGGACCGCCACTCCCACCCGCGTGCACCCGGTGGCGGACTTTCGCGGCTACCTGCGCCGCGAGTGCATTCGCGCGGACCGCACCGGCCGCGAGCTCTCCCTGGTCGTGCTCTCGCCTTCGCCCGCCGGCGCGGCGCCCACCCTGGCGCTGCTGGGCCGGCGCCTGCGCGAGACGGACGAGATCGGCTGGATGGAGGGGGGCTCCATCGGCGCCCTGTTGACGGACACCGGCCGCGAAGGCGCGCAGCTGGTGGCCGGCGAGGTGCTGTCGCGGCTGGAGCGCGAGGGCGCGGCGCCGCTGGCCCACGCCGTCTACACCTACCCC
>DASQBH010001402.1:0-2746 GCA_035635315.1 Longimicrobium sp. | reverse complement strand
GGGAGGGGGACGAACAACGGGCGGACCGCATCCTCGCGATCCGCCCGCTTTACGTCCATCAACCGCCCGTCAGCCCATCACACCGCGTCGGACAGCGACGTGAAGGTGAAGTCGCGCGACTTGATGGCCGGCACCCACACCGACCCGCCGGCGCCGTCTTCCGAGGCGTTCACGCGCACCGGCTCGCTCATCATGTCGATGTTGTTGAGCAGGAAGATGGGCGACTCGTTCCAGCGCAGGTTCTTGACCGCCGACGTGATGCGCCCGTTCTCGATCAGGAACGTGCCGTCGCGGGTAAGGCCCGTGAACAGGATGGTGCGCGGGTCCACCGGGCGGATGTACCACAGGCGCGTCACCAGCAGCCCGCGGTCGGTGGAGCGGATCATCTCCTCCACGCTGGCGTTGCCGCCGCTCATGCGGTACGCCTGCGGAAAGCCCGTGGGCTGGCGGTTGTTGCGGGCCGCCCAGAAGCGGTTGTACACCAGCTCCCGCAGCACGCCGTTCTCAACCCAGGTGGTGGGGTTGTTGGGCAGCCCCTCGCCCGAGAACGGGATGGCCGCCGTGGTGGGGTTGCCCGGGTCGGTGGTGATGGTGACCCGCTCGTCCAGGAACTTTTCGCCGATCTTGTTGCCGCCGCCCTGCTTGCTGAAGAACGAGCGCCCCTCGTCGGCGTTGCGCGCATTCATGCTGAACATCAGCAGGTTCACCAGGTTGGCCACCGCGGTGGGCTCCAGGATCACCGTCCACTCGCCCGGCTCCACCGCGCGCGGGTTGCGCGAAAGCTCGGCCTTGCGGATGGCGCGCTCGCCCAGCTGGGCAAAGTTCATCTGGCTGAAGTCGTTCTCGCCGCCGCCGGCCCAGCCGCTGCCGGTGCCGTCGGGGGTGCGCACCGTGGTGGTGAAGTTGATCCCCGTGGCGCGGGCGTAGGCGAACAGCCCCTTCTTGTTGGCCACCGCGTTGGAGCCCGTGAAGTGCGTAAGGAACCCGGTGCTGACCAGGTTCTGCCGCGCCGCGGGGGTGGTGACCTCCATCACGGTGCGGGCGCGCTGCTCGGGGGTAAGGCGGGCCGTGCTTTCGAAGAACGGCTCCACCGGCAGGTACTGCTGCGGCGGCAGCTCGCCCATGTACTCCGGGTCCTCGGGCACCAGCCGCGCCAGCCGCTCCGACGTCTGCACCACCTGCCGCAGCGACTCGTCGTCGAAGCGGTTGGTGGTGGCCGACGCCGTCTTCTTGCCGAAGGCGCTGGTGATGGTGATGTTGGCGTCGTACGCGTCGCCGGCCGTCGACACCTGGTTGCCGGCAAAGCGGGTGTTCCCCTCGATGCCGCTGTTGATGTTGACGCGCGCCTCGTCGGCCGTGGAGAACGACAGGACCTTCTGGGCCAGCGCCTCGGAGTCGGCGCGCGAAAGGTAGCGGGGTTCGGGCATTGCTCAGGCTCTCCGGCCGGTGTTGATGACGTTGACGCCGCGGAAGCGCGCCGCGGGGCAGCCGTGCGACACGGCGTTGCTCTGCGAGGGCTGTCCCTTGCCGTCGTTGAACGATCCGCCCACGAAGTAGGTGCTGGGCCCGCCGATCATGTCCATCCCGTTCCAGAACTCGGGCGTCCGCATCTGGTACGCCACCTCCTTGAGCGGGCCGGTGATGCGGCCGTTCTTGATCTCCTTGAACACCTGCCCGCCGAACTGCGCGTTGTAGCGCTGGTGGTCGATGGAGAACGAGCCGTCGCCGTCGATCAGGATGCCGTTCTCGATCCCCGACACCAGCTCGTCGACGCTCACGTCGCGCTCGGCGTTGGGGAGCAGGTTTACGTTGGGCATGCGCTGGAACTGCACGGCGTCCCAGCTTTCCGCGTAGCTGTTGCCGTGGCTGCGCACCGGCTTGCCGCTCTGGCGGTACCAGTCGGCCAGCATGGGCGCCTGCTCGCGGGTGGTCTGCAGGTCGTTGAGCACGCCGTTCTTTACGATCAGGTACTCGTCGGGCTTGACCCCCTCGTCGTCCCAGCCGATGGACGACAGGCCGCCGGGGGTGGTGCGCTCGCCCTGGATGTTCATGAACTCCGGGCCGTAGCGGAACTTGCCCAGGAAGTTCTCGATCGGGTAGATGAACGAGGTGCCGGCGTAGTTGGCCTCGTACCCCATGATGCGGTCCAGCTCGGTGGGGTGCGCGATGGACTCGTGGATGGTGAGCCACAGGTGCGTGGGCATCAGCACCAGGTCGTAGCGGCCCGGCTCCACCCGCTTGGCCGTGAGCTTGGCCACGGCCTCTTCGGCCCAGCGGGGCGCGTTCTCAACCAGCCGCGCGTCGCGGATGTGCTCGTACCCCATGGCGCGGGGCGCGATGTCGGTGCTGTTACGGGTCTGGAAGTCGCTGCCGTCCGCCGCCACCGCGGTAATCTGCATCACCGGGTACGAGCGGTGCAGCGTCTGCTCGATGTACGACCCGTCGGTGGACGCGAACGTCTTGCCCAGCCGGTTGCTGAACATCACCGAGTTCACGAAGCGGGCGCCCTGCACCCCCAGCGCCGCGGCGTTGGCCCGCAGCAGCAGGTCCACCTTCTCCTCGATCGGCACCTCGAAGGGGTCGATCTCCATCGGGGCCGACCACCTGCCGTCCGCCACGCGCTCCACCGGCGCCAGCTCCAGCGGGCGCTGGCGGGCGACGGCGTTGGCGCGGGCCTGGGCCACGGCCTGCTGCGCCACGCGCACCACCTCGTCGGCGTTCAGCTCGCGGCTGGCGGCAAAGCCCC
>DASQBH010001401.1:0-2567 GCA_035635315.1 Longimicrobium sp. | reverse complement strand
CGGCACCTCCGTGGGCGCGCTGGCGGCGGTCACGGACGACGCCTCGGCGCGCGGGTTCAGCGCGGCGGAGCGCGAGTTCGGCCGCGTGATGGTGGCGCCGCGTACAGGATACGCCGTGGGGCGCGTGCAGCAGGAGTTCGGCGCCAGCCAGTCCACCGCCGGGCTGCTGATGACGGCCGTACACCGCGACATGGACGCGGAGAGCCCGCTGGCGG
Organism: Longimicrobium sp.; assembly: GCA_035635315.1. Lineage (GTDB taxonomy): Bacteria > Gemmatimonadota > Gemmatimonadetes > Longimicrobiales > Longimicrobiaceae > Longimicrobium. Next base: position 2,352 of record DASQBH010001401.1, on the reverse strand, counting down.
ATCTCCTGCACCGCGATGCGCTGGCCGGCGGCGGCGACTGGAACCTGCGCTTCAAGGGCGGCGAGTACTCCGTGAGCGGCTACGCGGGCTTCAGCCACGTGGCGGGCGACTCGCTGGCGCTGCGCCGTACCCAGCGCTCCAGCGCGCACTACTTTCAGCGGCCGGACGCTGACCATGTGGAGTACCGCACGCGCACCTCGCTCTCCGGCTACACCGGGCGGCTGGCCATCTCCCGCAACAACGGCCGCCACTGGCTGTGGACGGCCTCGCTCAGCGGCCAGTCGCCGGGGTTCCAGATCAACGACGCGGGCTTCGCGGATCGTGCGGATCAGGCGTTCGGGTTTCTGAACGTTCGTTATCGCGAGACGCAACCGGGGCGCGTGTTCCGCAACTACGACATCGGCCTGAACAGCGAGAACACCTGGAATTTCGGGGGGAACGCGCACCTTCAGCGCCATTCGCACCGACATGCGCTTTACCTGGAAGAACTTCTGGCGCACCACGGTGATCGGCTGGATCGACCTTCCCTCGCAGAGCGACGCGCTCACCCGCGGCGGGCCGCTGGCGCGGATGGGGCAGGGGTGGCGCGTTACCCTGTCCGGCGGCACACCCACCTCGTGGCGCACGCGCGTCAGCGCGCAGACCAGCGTGGGCGGGGGCGAGGACGGCGCCGCATACCTGCTGTTCTACACCAGCCTCTCCGTCCGCCCGGGGCCGCGCTGGCAGGCGTCGTTCGAGCCCCTGTGGCGCCGGATGACGGACCCGCGCCAGTTCGTCGCCTCCCTTCCCGGCGGGCCGGTGGAGACGTACGGCCGCCGCTACACCTTTGCCTCCGTCGACCAGTCGATCTTCTCCGCGGCCACGCGGCTGAACTACCTGTTCACCCCAGACCTGTCGCTGGAGCTGTACGTGGAGCCGTTCGCCGCCAACGCGCGCTACGAGTCGTTCGGCCAGCTGCGCGCCCCCCGCAGCGGCGAGCTGGACGACCTGGGCGCGGGCCGCCTGGTGTCGCGCGACGGCGAGCACTTCTTCGTCGGGGATGAGGATGCGGACGGTGACGGGCAGCCGGACCAGGCGGCGATCGCGCAGGACTTCAACGTCCGCTCCTTCCGCAGCAACGCCGTGCTGCGCTGGGAGTGGCGGCCGGGGAGCACGCTCTTCGTGGTCTGGCAGCAGAACCGCGGCCGCCAGTCGGCGGAGTGGAGCCGCGTGGCCCCCGGCGACCTGTTCGATTCGCTGACTGCCCGGGGGGACAACTTTCTGGCGCTCAAGGCGACGTACTGGCTGCCGGTGCGGTGAGCGGGGAACAGGGAATAGGGGACAGGGAATAGGGAATAGGGAATAGCGGGCGCGGGCTGGCGCGCCGGGCCCGTCCCGGCGGTTGAAACCGCGGCTGGAAGGTCACGAAATCCGCCTGCGCGGATTGTGGCTGCCAACTCAGAGGTCGGCGGCCAGCATTGCACTGCGTCCCACGCGCGTAACGCCAAGGGATGTCATCCTGAGGCCCGCCCACCCCGCACTTTCCTCTCGCACAAGTGGGCGCAGGGCCGAAGGATCTACCCTCCGGTTGCTCGAGCCCAGCCGCGGCAGCCCGCGGCAAACGTGCGGCTACCCGGCGGCCTGACAGGGCTCCTGGGGGACGCCTCGGAGCCAGCTACATCGCGCGCCGCTACACGCGTCGTCGGACGGCATCACGGCCGAGGGTGCGGTGCGGGGCTGCCGCGTCCACCCTCCAACTCGCCGACAGTAGATCCTTCGGCCCTGCACCCGGTTGCGCGGGGGCAGACGCGGTGTGGCCGGGCCTCAGGATGACATTCTCCGAGTGCTCTCTTCGTTGCCGCGGGTTTACCCGCCCCAGACGAAGCCGTCGGAAAAACTCAACCCTCCCCCGGCGCGCCGGAGGAGGGTTGATATCATCTAGACCAACCGGGCGGCTTCACCCGTTCACCCCCCTCATCCGTTCACCCCTACCGCCTCGCCGCCGTCACCAGCTGCCCGCCACGCACCACCCCCAGCGACACCTCCTTGCCGATCACGTCGCCGTTCTTGTCGAAGCGGATGGTCCCCGAGACGCCCTCGAACGCCGGCTCGCCGCCCTCCGCGCCGATGCGGGCCACGTAGTCGCGCAGCTTCTGCCGGTCCGTCCCCACCTCGTTGATGGCGCGACGCAGCAGGTTGATCACGTCGTACGTCATGGCGCCGCGGTGGTCCGGGAGCGCGTTGTTGTTTCGCGCGCGGTAGCGGGACACGAACTGCCGCGCCAGGTCCGTGGGCCGGTCGGGAAGGAACGCCGAGCTCACGAAGACGCCCTCCGCCGGCGCGCCCGCGTCCTTGAGCCCGGTGAGGCCGTCG
>DASQBH010001400.1:0-3615 GCA_035635315.1 Longimicrobium sp. | reverse complement strand
ACTCGGTGTAGAGCGCCGCGTTCCAGTAGTTGGCCAGCTGGCCGCCCGTGAACGCGTGCAGCTGCGCCCCGGTGCGGTCGCCGTCGAAGTTGACCTCGTGCTGCCCGCCGGCGATGGCGATCCAGTCGCGGTACCAGCGCGTGGGCCGCGTCCAGCTGCGCATCACGTTGGCCAGGTTCCACACGTAGTCCGCGCGCTGCAGGAACGCCGCGTCGTTCACCTCGAAGCCGGGGCTGCGGTAGTTCACCGCCCCCTCCCACTGCCAGTCGCCCGCGTCCTTGGCCATGCGCATGTAGCCGCCGTAGCCGCGCAGGCTGGTGGCGCCCGCGTCCAGCACGTCGCTGAACATCCCGTTGCCCCCGCTCACCCGGTCCGGCCGCTGAAAGTAGCGCGCGGACGAGGTCTGCAGCCGCTGGATGGCCAGCGAGTCGCCCGAGGCGTTGCTGAGCGCAACGTTGCCCATCAGGTGATAGGTGCGGTCCTTCCACCACATGTCCCAGTCCACCCCCACCGCCTCGGCGTGCCCCGGCACCCGCCGCTCCAGCGCCTCGGAGTCGAACCAGCGGACGACGGAGGTGGCCATGGCGCCCACCGTGGTGTTTCCCCCGCGGTAGTTGCGCTTGAGCCGGCCCACGAAGTAGTTGCTGGCCGGCTCCACCTCCTCCGTGTGGCGGCCGCCCAGCGTGTCCTGCACCAGCGCGCGCTCGGAGCGGGTGACGGCGTCCAGCAGGCCGATCTGCAGTCCGCCGCCCGTGCGCCCCGTGACCTTGGCCGCGCCCAGAATGGTGCTGTTCTCCGGCGAGTGGATGAACTCCGCCTCGTCGAGCGTCACCTCGCCCTGCGGCGAGCGGCCGATGCGGCGGGAGTAGAAGAGCGACATCGACGACACGTTGGAGCAGTTGATGCACGAAAAGTCGCCGAAGCCGAACAGGCCGCTCCCCTCCACGAAGAAGGGGCGCTTCTCGTCGTAGAAGGTCTCGAACGCCGACAGGTTCACCGACGCCGGGTCCACCTCCACCTGCCCGAAGTCGGGGTTGATGGTGGCGTCCAGCGTGAGCGTGGAGCTCAGCTGGTACTTGACGTCCGCGCCCACGCGCATGTCGTAGTCCTCACCCCGCTGAAACGGGCTTCCCGGCTGCGTGGGCGAGACGTAGGCGCCGCGGCTCAGCACGTACGGCAGCAGCTCCATCCGCCCGCGGTTGCGCGGCGCGCGGATCCCCTCCACGTGGCCGAACCGGGTGGGGCCGCCGCTCTCGCGCTTGCCCCACGCGCTCCACATCGACGTCTCGTTCAGCCGCTGCACGTAGCGCCACACCTGCATCCCCCAGGTCTGCACGCTGTCGCGGGGAAAGCGCAGCTGGCTGAAGGGGATGCGCATCTCCGCCGTCCACCCCAGCGAGTCGATGCGCGTCTCCGCCGCCCACACGGGGTCCCACGACGGGTCGCTGTACGCGGAGGCCTGCCCCGCGTCGAACTTTACCCCGGACGGGTTGATGTTGAAGACGGTGCGGCCGGTGTGGTCGTGATAGGTGTCGAACACCAGCTCCACGTTGTCCGCTTCCGTCCCCTGGTCGCGGCGGGCCAGCCGCGTCCGCACGCCCCGCGCCCCCTCGGTGTCGAACATCCGCGCGCCGATGTAGAGCGCCTCGGCGTCGTACGCCAGGCGGATCTCCGTGCGCTGGGTGGCGGGCTGCCCCTCGTTGGGCTCGAACTGGGTAAAGTCGGTGGCGGGCTGCGCGGACTGCCACACGGCCTCGTCCAGCCGCCCGTCCAGCACCACGGGAACGGTGCGCTCCACCGCCTGCACGCGCGGCGAGGCGCCGGTGGGGTGCGCGCCGTTCTGCGCGGCCGCGGGCGCGGCGCAGGCCAGCAGGGCGGCAAGGGTCAGGGCGGCGCTGCGACAGGGATGCATGAGGTCCATCGGGATGGAAAGGAGGGATCGAACGCCGCGGGCGGAGCGGCGGACGCACCCTTGGATGCGGCGCCGCCCCGGAAGGTTGGCATCGTGGCCGGGCGCTACTCGCCGCGGCGGCGGGTGCGCACGTAGTCACTGCCGATGCCGTGGATCTTCATCTGCACCAGCGTCTCGGGCGACAGGTCGTTGAACCCCGCCTCGCGCACCTCGCGGATGAACGCCGGCGTCACCCCGTGGATCCCCATGTCCAGCAGCTGCCGGCGGCTCAGGTCCCGGTACCCCAGCGTTTCCAGCTCGCGGACGAACTGCGGGGTGACGCGGTGGATGCGCATCTCCACCATCGCCCCCGGGGTGAGGTCGCCAAAGCCGGCCTCGCGCAGCTCGCGGATGTACGCCGGCGTCACGCCGTGGATGCGCATGTCCACCAGGTCCTTGGCCGGCAGGTCGCGGTACCCCAGCGCCTGGAATTCGCGCACGCGTTCCACCGTCACGCCGTGGATCCCCATGTCCAGCAGCTGCCGGCGGTCCAGGTCGCGGTAGCCGATGGACTCCAGCTCGCGCACGTAGCGCGTGCTGATGCCGTGGATGCGCAGCTCCACCACCCCCTCCACGCTGTTGGCGGCGATCCCCAGCGACCGCATCTCGCGCACGTACTCGGGGGTGACGTTGAAGATGGAGAGCTCCACCAGGCTCTCCAGGTCGATGCGGCCCAGCTCCATCCCCATCAACGCGCGGACGTTGGCCGCGGATGCGTCGGCCATGGCCAGGTTCATCAGGTCCCGGTCCGTGGCCCGCTCCGCGTCCGCCACCCCCAGCGAGCGCAGGGTGGAGGCGAAGCCGCGGTCGGGAGTGAAGCGAAAGTGGCCGGCGCCGCGCCCCTCGCGAAAGGCGCCCTCCATGTCGAACACGCCCGCCTCGCGCTGGATGCGGAAGGCGACGGGGGTGGAGACGGTGGCGTTCATCGCCTCGTCCGAAAGCCCCGCCAGGTCCGCCCGGTCGATCCCCCGCCCCCAGTTGGAGTTGTTCTCGTAGCTCAGGTTCAGCTGCAGCCGCCCGTCCTCGCGGTTCGGCGTGATCGTCCACGTCCCCTCGATCTCCGCCGCCGCGCGGGTGGAGGTGAGGCTGGTGGTGACGCGGACCCCCTCGCTGGCCAGGGCTGTGCGCGGTTCGCGGGTGATCAGGACGGCCGCGGCGGCCACGGCGGCGGTGGCGAAGAGGGCCGCGGCCAGGGTGCCGGGGAGCGTTTTGCGCATGGATTGGCTCCTGCAGGTCGGTTGATGGCCTCGCGCCGGGGCGCTGCGCCTTTCAGATCGAATCGGGATCAGGGGACGGAAGGGAGGCGGCGGAACCGCCTCCCTCCGCCGGATCAGGGCTTCTTCGCTTCCGTGCGGCTGCGGATGAGGGTGCGGTCCACGCCGCTGTTGCGCAGCCGGACCAGCTCCTCGGCGGAAAGCCGTCGGAAGCCGGCCGACTCCAGCTCGCGCACGTACGCGGCCGTCACCCCGGCGTTCCGCAGCCCGACCAGCTGCCGCGTGGTCAGGCCGGTGAGCCCCACCTCCGCCAGCTCGCGGATGTAGGCGACGGTCACCCCCGCGCCGCGCAGGCCGGTGACCGCCTCCGCATCCAGCCCCTGCAGCCCGGCGTCCCGCATCTGCGCCACGTACCCGGAGGTCACGCCCATCGCGCGCATCCCCTGCACC
>DASQBH010001399.1:0-2060 GCA_035635315.1 Longimicrobium sp. | reverse complement strand
GGCACCCGGCCAGCAGCAGCAGCGCGGGGAGCGCCAGCAGCGCGGCGCCGAATCTCACCGCGCGGTGTGCGGCGCGGTCAGCCGGGCGGCGCTGTGGATCAGGCAACGGCGGCCTCTTTTCGCCCGCGGACGGCGGTGACGTCGTAGTGGCGCATCTCGGCGATGTCGCCCACGTACGGGCGAATGGCGGCAAAGAAGACGCCGAAGTCCGGCCCTTTGCGGAACCCCTGCATGTGCCCCTCGGCGGAGTCCCACTCGATGCGCAGCGTGTACTGGGTGGGATCTTCGCTGCACCGCGACAGCTCCCAGGCAAGGCAGTGCGGCGAGGCGGCCAGCGCGGCCTGCGCGCGGTCGTACGCATCCTCGAACGCCTCCCGCCGCTCCGCGGGGATCTGGTAGCGCACGTACTCCACGATCATCGACGGCCCCGGCGTGAGGAATGAGTGTGAAGACCCATGCCCTGTGCGCTCCCATCGAGGAACGTGCCGTCCGCTCGCGGGAGCGTTAAGGATGCTCATCGCGGATCTGATCCGGCAACGTGCCATCCGCCCGCGGGAGCGAATGAATTCGCCGCTGGAAAACGCAAAGTCCGCCTGCGCGGACTCGGCGGCCCGGCTGCGTGCGGCGTCCGAAGCACCTGTGCGTCCGCAGCCTGCGCGTTGTAGGCGGCCTCTCCCAGGCGGTTGAAACCGCGGCTACAACGTCACAAAGTCCGCCTGCGCGGACTCGGCGGACCAGGTTCGTGCGGTCCCAAACGCCTGCGCGTCCGCAACCGGGATGCGGCCTGCACGTTCGTACGTAGAAGCGCACGGCATCCGCGGCTGCAGTCCGCGAAGGCGGACTTTGCGTTTTCCCAGCGGCGAATTCATTCGCTCCTGGTTCCGCGCTCACGCCAGCGACCAGCATTCAGCCGCGCGTCGGCTGTGTTTCGATTCCCAGCTCGCGGCGAACGCGTTTGGTGAGCTTCGCGGCGACCAGTTCGTGCGACTCGCGCAGCAGGTCCTGGATCTCCTCGCGCGGCAGGACGCGGGTGTGGTCCAGCATGATCCACGACTGCCTTGCAAGATACGGCGCGGGCGAGATCCCCGGCTCGCGGGTGAGGATGGGGAACACCCCCTCGCTCACCTTGAAGCGCAGGAGGTCGGAATCGCCCTCGTCAAACATGGCGAACATCTTGTCGCCCACCGAGAACACCAGGTGGTGGCCCCACTTCACATCCTCCGTGGCGCCCGGGAGCCCGCGGCAGAAGTCCAGGAGCTCGTCTTTTACGCTCTGCACGTTCGCCTCCATGTGGGTGAGCCGCACATTCAGAACACCGTCACCCGGCCGCTGCGGGCGATGCGGCGCACGCGGACCTCGTTGGAGGTAGAGGTTTCCAGGATCCACAGGTCCCCGTTGGGCGCCACCATCACGCCGGACGGGCCCCACGGCGCAGGCGTGCGCGCCACCGTCGCCACCCGCCCGTCGGCGCCCACGCGCACGATGGACCGGTTGCCGTAGACGGCCACGTACACGCTGCCCTGCGCATCGGGGAACAGCCCCATCATCATCGGGCCCACACCGCGCGCCACCGTGGCGATGCGCCCCTGGCCGTCCATGCGGCGCAGGTCTTCGCCATCCACCAGCCAGACGGAACCCTGCGGCGCCGCGGCGATCCAGTTGATGTAGTGGTTGAACCGCACACCCGGGCCCAGGGTGGTGGTGCGGCCGTCCGGCGTGCGCTTGCGGATGCTGCAGCGCCGCTCGGGGCAGGTGGCCCAGTACATGGCCCCCGCGCGGTCGTGCGTAAAGCCGAACTCGCGAAAGAATCCGTCGCGCCACGGGACCACGTCCGTCACGCGGCCGTTGGGGGCGCGCCGCCAGATGCGGTGGCGCCAGCGCTCGCCGCCCAGGAACTCGCTGTCTTCGCCGAACAGGTTGCCGGCGGCGTCGACGGACAGCTCGTGCGTGTGCACGTCGCGCACGGCGATGGACTTGCGCCCGTCCGGCGCGATCCGCCAGACGTGGACGAGGTCCGTGTAGAACACGTTTCCCTGCCGGTCCATCACGATCCCCACCCC
>DASQBH010001398.1:0-2333 GCA_035635315.1 Longimicrobium sp. | reverse complement strand
GGCCACGTCGTGGAGTTCCACCACCTCCATCCCCACGGTAGAGGAGTACCGCTCCGACCCGCTGGGCCACCTGTACTGGAGCCGCACGCGCAACCCGGAAACGGGACGGGCGCCGGCGATGCTGTACACCTACGGGCCCGGCGGCAGCGCCGTGGTCGAAAAGGCGGCGCATCAGCTGCACTCGCCGCAGAACCCGTGGCGGCCCGACACCACGTACGCCAGGCTGGACCAGGCCGGCAACGTGCGCGCGTCGGGCCAGCGCACGTACGGGCCCACCAGCAGCGGCGACGGCAACCAGTTCACCCGCGTTTCCGCTTCGGCCGCGCAACACTACTACGGCGCGGACGAAAAGCTGCGCTTTCTGCAGAAGTACGACTGGAACGAGCAGCGCCAGAACGGCACCTTCGACGAGTACCGCTACGACGCGCTGGGCCGGCGGGTGCTGCAGCGCATGCGGCGCGACAGCCTGTGCTACGGCGCGGGGGCGGACTGCACCAGCGCCATCGAGCGCTACGTCTGGTTCGGCGACCAGCTGCTGTACGAGATCCGCGCCCAGGGCGGCGACAACGTCACCTCAGCCGGGCTGGAGAGCGACGGCGCGGGGGGAGACGAGTTCGGGCGCGTGGGCTACACGCACGCGGCGGGGATCGACGCGCCGCTCAGCGTGATCCGGCAGGGGTACGTGTCGGGGAGCATCGCGATCTTTCCGCACTCCGACTACCGCGGCGCGTACCATGCCGGCAGCGTCTCGAACGGTGCCGCATACAACTGCGGGCCAAGCGATCCTTGCCTGTACGTGGTCTGGCCAAAGAAGTACTGGGGTGGCTACTGGGACGGCGGCGACCCTGCCGCGGGCGACTGGGCGGGGAGCCTGATCCGCGGGCAGCAGGACATCAGCGGCCTGATGTACCGCCGCAACCGCTACTACAACCCGCAGACGGGCCAGTTCACCCAGAGCGACCCCATCGGCTTCGCCGGCGGGCTGAACGCGTACGGCTTCGGGGCGGGCGATCCGGTTTCGTATTCGGATCCCTACGGCTTGTGCCCGCCGGAGGATACGAACAATGGTCCGTGGTGCAGCTCCGGCGGATACAAGCTGATGCGTGCAGCCGGTGTGGACCACGAGACCGCGGACCGCGTCGCGGAAGCCCTGTATGTCGATCCCGGCGAGGCCTGGTTAGAGGCAAAGGTCGGTGCGGCACCTGGATTGTTCGCCGCTCGTGGCGTGCGTGTCGGCATGGGTGCCGCGTCGCGAACTTTCCGCAGCAGTGGTGCCGGCACAAACCTGACGAGATCGACGGTCATTGGCGGCCGTACGTTCCGCGTAAATTCCGGACATGGGTTCAACCGGGCCCACAGGAGCGGGGATCTGAGATCCACCGGATTGCAGATGGATCAGGTGGACAACGCCATTCTGGACGATCTTTCGGCGTTCCGCTCCGCTGGCGGAGCGATCCCGGCAGCGGGAAGCAAGGGAGGATACCTGCAGAGGACCATTCAGGTTGATGGTGTCAACGTGACCTATCGGGCGGTAGAGACCAGCCGCGAAACGATCGTCTCCACCTACTTCCCATGAGCTTTGCCATGCAACCGCTTCTTGTTCAGGCTGCGCAGGAGATCATTGCGATCCGGCGGCGGCCGTCCGCGACCGAAGCGGAGCTGGATCGCGCGATGGATGCCTTCATGGATGCGCTTCGCGCGGACGTGGACCCTGAGCATTTGCAGAGCGCGCTTGACCAGGATCTCGACGAACTGCTGCTTCCTCCCGAACTGAAGAATGCGGCGTACGAGCGCTTGCTCGCGTTGAACGGCCGCAATCCGGCAACGCTGCGAGAATACGCGTGGCACCTGCAGCTTTACGGCCCGGACTGGGACGACAAAGCCGAGGCACTGGTGGCTGAAGCCGAGCGAGCGGATGCTCAAAGCGGCCACCGCTCCGACGAGTCTGGTCGGCTTTCTTGAACGCGGACGCGGAAACGGTTCGCAAGGCGACGGCTGGAAACGCATCTTCGTTTCGCAGGTGAGATTCAGCTGCACGTTGCCCCTCGGACAGGTTCGCTGGCGTTCCTGCGTTCTGCGATGACCACCAGGCCGGTCCAGGATCCTTCCCGGGCCGGCCTGTGTTTTTTGCGGCCCACGGAACCGCTCCCGGAATGCTTTTCCGCTGTGGGGAGCGGTTTTCAGGGATTGCTGCGGATCACGTCGACCAGGCCTACCACGCTGTCGCCTTCGCCCTCGGCAAAGCGCTTGATGGCCTTGCCCAGCGGGTTGACGGTCGCCGCACCGCCGCGGTACGTGGTCTGGAGCGCGAACGGCAGGCTTCCCGTCTCCAC
>DASQBH010001397.1:0-2542 GCA_035635315.1 Longimicrobium sp. | reverse complement strand
CCTGGACGAGCAGCACCGGCACCCCGGCGTCGGAGAGGGTAAAAGCCAGGCGATCCGCGGGATACGCAGGGTCCAGCGGCACGTACGCGCCGCCGGCCTTGAGCACGGCCAGGATGCCGACCACCATCTCCAGGCTGCGCTCCAGGCAGAGCCCCACGCGCACCTCCGGGCCCACCCCACGCCGCCGAAGGGAGTGCGCGAGCCGGTTCGCACGCTCGTTCAGCTCGCGGTAGGTGAGCGACTCCTCCTGGAAGCGCACGGCCACCGCCCCCGGCGTGCGCGCCGCCTGCGCCTCGAAGATCTGGTGGATGCACAGGTCCGCGGGGTACTCTGCATCCGTCGCGTTCCACGCATCCACCACCAGGCTGCGCTCGGCCGCGGAGAGCAGGTCCAGCTCCGAAATCCGCGCATCCGGCTGCGTCGTCACCTGCTCCAGCACACGCTCCAGGTGCGCGAGCATCCGGTCGACCGTGCTGCGCTCGAAGAGGTCCGTGCTGTAGGTCACGCCTCCCCGCAGTCCGCGCGAGGTCGGGGTGAGCACCAGGGAAAAGTCGAACTTGGCGCTCACGCGCTCCGCTTCGACTTCGCTCACCTCCAGCCCCGGCAGAGCGCCTCCCTCGCCCCCGGCGGTCTGCAGCGTGAACAGCACCTGGAAGAGCGGCGTGTGGCTCAGGGAGCGCTCCGGCTGCAGCTCGGCCACCAGGCGCTCGAAGGGCACGTCCTGGTGCTCGTACGCGCCGAGGGTGACCTCCCGCGCCCGCCGCAGCACCTCGCGAAAGCCGGGGTCTCCCGAGAGATCGGTCCGCAGCACCAGGGTGTTGACGAAGAAGCCGATCAGCTCCTCGACCTCCTTCCTGGTCCGCCCCGCGATCGGGCTCCCCACGACGATGTCCTCGCTCCCGCTGTACTTCGACAGCAGCACCTGGAAGGCGCCCAGCAGCACCATGTACAGCGTCGCGCCCTCGCTCCGCCCCAGCGCCTGCAGCCGCTCCAGCAGCTCCGGGGAGAGCTCCACCGGAGCCGTCGCGCCCCGGTACGTCTGCACGGGCGGGCGGGGGTGGTCGGTGGGCAGCTCCAGCAGCTCCGGCGCGCCCGCCAGGCGCTCCCGCCAGTACGCCAGCTGCCGCTCCAGCACCTCGCCCTCCACCTGCTCGCGCTGCCACACGGCGTAGTCGGCGTACTGCAGGACGGGCTCGGCCAGCGGCGACTCGCGCCCGTCGCGGTACGCCTCGTACAGCGCCGACAGCTCCCGGTAGAGCACCCCCATGCTCCACCCGTCGCTGACGATGTGGTGCTGGGAGAGGAGCAGCACGTGCTCCTCGGCCCCCAGGCGCAGCAGCGCCGCACGGAAGAGCGGGCCCGCCGCGAGGTCGAACAGCCGCGCTACCCCCTCCGCGACGAGCTCCCGCTGCACCTCTGCCTCGCGTGCCTGCTCGGGGAGGTGGGCAAGGTTCATCACGGTCAGCCGGAAGCCGTCGAACGGCGCGATCACCTGCACGGGGGTGCCGTCGCGCTCCCGGAAGACCGTCCGCAGCGCCTCGTGGCGCCGCACAATCTCGCCCAGGCTCCGCTCCAGCGCGTCCGCGTCCAGCGCGCCGCGCAGGCGCAGGGCGAAGGGGAGGTTGTAGGAGATCTCCCCGGGCCGCAGCCGGTCCAGGAACCAGAGCCGCTCCTGCGCGAAGGAAAGCGGCGGCGGCTCCGTGCGCTCGGCCGGCACCACGGGCGGCAGCACCGGCAGCGCCTCGCGGCGCATCTCCTCCACGCGACCGGCCAGCTCCGCCACCGTGGGGCCCTCGAAGAGCGCCCGCAGCGGCAGCTCCACGCCGAACACCTCGCGGACCCGCGACACCGCCCGCGTCGCCAGCAGCGAGTGCCCGCCCAGCTCGAAGAACGAGTCGTGCACCCCCAAGCGCTCGACGCCCAGCACCTCCGCCCAGATCCCCGCCAGCACCTCCTCCACGGGGGTGCGCGGCGCCACGTACGTCTCCTCGTCCGACGCGTACTCCGGCGCCGGCAGCGCCTTGCGGTCCAGCTTGCCGTTGGGGTTCACCGGCAGCGCGTCCATGTGGACGAACGCGGACGGGACCATGTACTCCGGCAGCCGCTCCGCCAGGTGCGCGCGCAGCGCCGCCGCGCCCGCCCGGTCACCCGTGTAGTAGGCCACCAGCCGCGGGTCGCCGATCTCCCCGTCGCGCGCTACCACCACGGTCTCGTGCACGGCCGCGTGCTCGGCCAGCCGCGCCTCGATCTCGCCCAGCTCGATGCGGAACCCGCGCACCTTCACCTGCGAGTCGCCGCGGCCCATGAACTCGATCGTCCCGTCCGGCAGCCACCGCCCCAGGTCGCCCGTCCGGTACAGCCGCGCACCGGGCGTCCTGCCGAAGGGGTCGGGGAGGTAGCGCTCGGCCGTCTGACCCGGGAGCCGCCGGTACCCGCGCGTCACCCCCGCGCCGCCCACCCAGTACGCCACCAGCCGCCGGTCGCCCGCCTCGTTCTCGCGCGCGACGACCGCGGCCTCGCGGACGCCCTCGTGCTCCCGCAG
>DASQBH010001396.1:0-4984 GCA_035635315.1 Longimicrobium sp. | reverse complement strand
AGAAGAGGCCGTCCACCCGCGGGGTGGACGGCCTCTCTCGTTCCGTGAAGAGCCGCCGCTCAGTCCAGCATGTCCTCGATGGCGTCGAGCACGGGGCCACGGGCCTCGTTGGCGCTCTCGTAGGCCTGGATGCGCAGCAGGGTGGAGCGGTCCAGGTCGGCGTCGCGCAGCCAGTCCAGCAGGGTGTCGCGGTCCATGCCGTCGTACCCCAGCACGGGCTCCTGCCCGCCCGGCAAGAGCTCGCCGCCCTCGTCGTCGTCGCCGCCGGGAAGGGCGGGGCGCAGCCACCGCTGGCGCGAGGAGTCGCGGAAGGCCGCCACCACCACGCCCACCGCCGCCACCCCCACCAGCAACTTCAGGATCTGCCGCATCGTCTGCTATCCGGTCTCGGGAAGGTTCTTTCACGCCGACGGCGGGCGGAGCAAAACCCCGGCCAGAGGGCGAGGGGACAGGGAAGAGGTTACGGGTTACAGGGGCTGTGTCGAGCAGGTTTTCCTGTAACCTGTCCGCTGTTCCCTGTGCCCTCTCAGTTCGCCTCTTCCTGCCGCACCCGGATGCGCTGCGCCAGCGAGTGCGAGATCACCGCGGGGGAGCCGTTGATGGACAGCGAGATCGGCCCCTCGAACGGGAATTTCTCCACCACCTCCACCTGGGCACCGGGACGCAGGTTGAGCGAGCCCAGGTAGCGAAGCTGCTCGGGCTCCTGCACCTGCACCTCCAGGATGCGCCGCCGCTCGCCGGGCGACAGGTCGCCCAGGGCGGGGTAGGCGCCGCGGTCCACCTCGCCCGAGGCGGTGGGGATGGCGCTGCCGTGCGGGTCGCGCTCCGGCTCGCCCATCAGGCGCGCCAGCCGCTCGATGAGCTCGTCGCTGGCCGCGTGCTCCAGGCGCTCGGCCTCGTCGTGCACGCGGTCCCACTCGTAGCCCAGCTTTTCCACCAGGAACAGCTCCAGCACCCGGTGCCGCCGGATGATGCGCAGCGCCTCCAGCTCGCCCGCGGCCGTGAGCCGCACGCCGTAGTACGGCTCGTGGCGCAGCAGGTCCTGCTCGGCCAGGCGCTTGACCATGGCGGTGACGGCCGCGGCCGTTAGCCCCAGCCGCTCGGCGATGCGCGAGGTGGAGACCGGCGACTCCACCTGCTGCAGCATCCACACGGCCTTGAGGTAGTCTTCTACGACCGGTGTGTGTCGTTCGGATATGTGTGGCATGGGGCGTAGACTAGGCCGTTGCGCCGCCGTGTCAAGACGGCGGGTGGTGGAACGAGCGCTGGTGGCACGGGATGAGGGATTGAACTGCAGGATTCGGGCGTGTCCCTCCGCTGCGCTCCGGGCCGGGCTGCGCGCGCACTAAGGCACGATACAACTGTGCCTGAGTGCGCCGAGCCCCCGGCGCTCACCATCATCATCCTGTTCCCGCCGCGCTCGTGCATCCGCGCCGTGCTCTCGGCTCTGCGAGCGCGCATCCCTCACGCAAGCGCCGCATCATCATCACCGCATCACCCCATCACCCGTTCACCCGCCGGTCCCACCCCGCCATTTCCCTTGCGCACCGCACCCCGCCGCATCCAACTTGCGAAATCGTCTCCCGGTGCCGTTCTTCCCGCACCCATGCCGGTCCGCCCGACATGTCCACCGACCCCGCCGACCTGCTGCACCACCCCGCCCGGCTGGCCGCGCTCGGCGCCACCTCCCTTGCCGGCACCCCGCCCGAAGAAGCCTTCGACCGCCTGACCCGCCTGGCCGTGCACCTGCTGGGCGCGCCCATCTCGCTGCTGTCGCTCATCGACGGCGAGCACCAGTGGGTCAAGAGCGTGGCGGGCGTGGCTCCGGGGCAGGGGCTGCCGCACGCCATCCCCCTGGGCCGGTCCATTTGCGGCCACGTGATCTCGGGCGGCGAGGCGCTGATCATCGCCGACGTGGCGCACCAGCCGCGGGTGGCGGTGGACGCGGCCATGCGGGCGTGGGGCGTGCGCGCGTACGCCGGCGTGCCGCTGGTCATGTCCGACGGCCACGCGGTCGGCGTCCTTTGCGTGGCGGATACGGAGCCGCACGACTGGTCGCCGCAGGGGCTGGCCGCGCTGCGCGACCTGGCCGCGCTGGCGGTGACGGAGATCGAGTGGCGCCGCTCGCTGGCCGAGCGCGACCGCGCCGCGGCCGCACTGCAGCAGGCCGAGCAGCTTTTCCGCGGGGTGGTGGAGCAGTCGCTGGTGGGGATCTACGTGATGCAGGACGGCGCGTTCCGCTACGTCAACCCGCGCTTCAGGCAGGTGTTCGGGCTGCCGGCGGACTGGCTGGACCGTCCGCGGGAGCTGCTGGAAGTGGTGGCCCCGGAGGACAAGGCCCTGGTGGCCGAGAACATCCGCCGGCGCATGGAAGGCGAGGTGGACGCCGTGCACTACTGCTTTCGCGGCGTGCGCTCCGACGGCTCCATCATCCACCTGGAGGTGCACGGCAACCGCACCATCCTGGACGGCCGCCCCGCCGTCATCGGGGTGGGGATCGACATCACCGAGCGCGTCCGGGCGGAGCGCGACCGCGAGCAGGCCATCCTTGCCCGCGACCGTTTCTACGCCATGGTGAGCCACGAGCTGCGGACGCCCGTGAGCGCGGTGATGCTGTACAACGACCTCCTCCTTTCCGGCGTCTACGATCCCCTCACCACGCCCCAGCGCGAGGCGGTGGACCGGTCGCAGAGCTCCGCGCGCCACCTGCTGGACCTGATCAACGACCTGCTGGACCTGTCTCGCCTGGAGGCCGGGCGCCTGGAGACGCGGGTGGAGGACGTGGAAACGGCCGAGCTGGTGGAGAGCGTCGTCGACGGTCTATCTCCCCTGGCGCTGGAGCACGGCTGCCACCTCTCCGTCCACGTGGCCCGGCGCCCGCTGGTGGTCACCGGCGACGCGCGGCGGGTGCGGCAGATCCTGCTCAACCTGCTGTCCAACGCCGTCAAGTTCGGCCACGGGCAGCCGGTGGAGGTGCGGCTGGGCCCCACGGAGGGCGGCGTGCTGGTGGAGGTGTCGGACCACGGCCCCGGCATCCCCCCGGGCGACCTGGACCGCATCTTCGAGGAGTTCGTGCAGCTGGGCGAGCCGGGGGTGGGCACCGGGCTGGGGCTGCCGATCGCCCGGCGGCTGGCGGAGCTGCAGGGCGGCACGCTGGACGTGGCCTCGCACCCCGGCGAGGGGAGCACCTTTCGCCTCTTTCTCCCCGCTGCGGTTCCGTCGCGGTCACCCGTCTCGGACGCATTCGCGGTTTTTTCCGCGGTCCGGCCGGTATAGCCGTCGCCCATCCTGGCCTGATGAGTCAGCCGTTTCCCCTGCGCTATTCGCTCACCGCGCTCCAGGGTCCACGCGCGCGCCAGTTTCGCTCGCGCGACGACGCCTTTCAGCAACTCGTGGCCGACGGACTGCGCGCGGCCCTGGGCGTTCACGTCCGCGCTGCGGCCACCGAAGGCAGAGATGGAAGCATCGATGCCTTTCTGGAAGCCGGTGCGGACAGCCTGGCCGCGTTCGAGGTGCCGGTCCCTGCCGTGGTGGAGTGCAAGGACCACGACGATTCACTCCCCAACTGGGGCAGGAACGTGCTTCAGGGGTGGGCCGCGGTGGAGCGGAAGCTCAAGGCGAGTGCGGCGGCCGGTTGGACCGGGGCCTTCGCGCCGTGGAAGGAGGCGCGCGGGTACCTCTACTTCGTGAGCGCGATTCTCACGGAAACCCTGCGCCGCGACCTTACGGACCAGATCGAGCAGTTCTTCGCCGGCCTTGCGCCCGAGGGCCGCACGCGCGTGGAGCGGGTTCGCGTGGTCGACTGGTCGGACCTGCGCGACTGGCTCGACGCCTTTCCGCGCGTTGCCGACCGTTGGCTGGGGCTGGGCCTGGGGCAGATTGTCGCGCATGAGGAGTACGTGGGGCGGCTTTCCGGCTTTCTGGAGCTGCTTCGCGGCAATCGCCTTCCCTTCGTGGCTCCGGGGACAGACGCACCCTATCACCCCGACCGGCTCCTGGACCGGGTGCAGGCGATGGCCGGAGCGCGCGGTGTGGTCCTGGTGGGGGCGGGGGGCGTGGGAAAGACGCGCACTTCGCTGGAGGTGGCGGAGTGCGTGCATCAAGCCGGCTGGCGCGTCCTGCACCTGTCCCCCGGTGAGCCCGGCGTCACGGCCGAGGACGTGGCGCGGGTGGTGCTCGCCGGGAACGGACCCACCCTCCTGGTGATCGACTACCTGGACCAGATGCGGGCGCTGGACATCGGCGCCCTGCGCCGCACGCTGCTGCCAGACGCCGCCGCGCGAGGGATCCGCGTCGCGCTCCTGGCCAGCAGCCGCCCCGGGTGGATGCGAATTCCGCACGCCGAGCGTGACTCGCTCTTCGAGCAGGTGGCGCTCACCCCGCCTCCCGAGCACCGCCGCGCCATCACGCGCGGAATGCTGGCGGTGGTCGCGCCCACCGCCGTTGCCCGCCTGGGCTGGGAATCGACGGCCGACGTGTGCGGCGACCGGCCCATCATCGCGCTGTTCATCGCGCGCGAACTGGAGCGGCGCGCGCTGGAGGGGTCGCTGGCGCGCGGCGACGTTTCGGGCCTTCGCCGCGGCGACCTGGTGCACTGGCTGCAGCGCCGGCTGCACGAGGACCGGCTCGAGGTCTCACCCAGCGACAGCCCGCTTGTTCCCGGCCGGCCCACCGCGCACCTGCTGGCCGCCGCCGCGGCAGCGGCATCTGCCCCGCAGTCCAGGACGGCGCTCGAAGGCGCGGCCGACGCCACGCTGCGGGCCGCCGGCGTCCGTGAGCCCCAGGACGCCGCGCCTTTCCTGGTGGAGGCTCTCCACCAGCTCGGGTGGCTGGAGCAGCGAGGCTCCGAGTCCGTCGTGGCGCACGACGTCGTGGCTGACGAGATCCTCGACAGAGTGCTGCTGGAAGGGGAGCACGTTCGCGGCGATGCGGTCGCAGCCGTGCTGGCCGCGGGACTGCGGGCGCCGCGAAACCTCGGACGCCT
>DASQBH010001395.1:0-5797 GCA_035635315.1 Longimicrobium sp. | reverse complement strand
ATCGGCGTGTTCGTGATGCCGGACCTGAGCGTCGCGGCCGCCGGCGGCTACCTGGTGCAGCTGCTCCCCGGCCTGTCGGACGACGAGATCACGGCCATCGAGCAGCGCATCAGCGCCCTGCCGCACCCCACCGCGCTGCTGCGCGAGGGCGCCACGCCGGAAGAGATCCTGGAGCGCATCTTTCCCGAGGGCTTCACCTTCGGCGACCGGCAGCCGGTCTCGTTCCACTGCCCCTGCTCGCGCGAGCGCTTCGAGTCCGCCATCGTAAGCCTGGGGCAGGACGAGGTGCGCCGCATCATCGAAGAAGAGGAGCAGCCCTTTACCGAGGTGGTGTGCCACTTCTGCAACGAGGCGTACCACTTTTCGCCGGACGAGAGGCAGGCCATCCTCGACGCCTCGCGCTGAGAGCCGTCGGACACGACGGCGCATCGGGTCGATGAGGATCGCGCGCGGCGGGCCGGCTCCCGGGTGGGGCCGGCCCGTTGCGCGTCCGTGCCTGATCCGGTTTGCCCGAATGCTCGCGGATCATACCGAAGGTTGGAAAGACCAGGCGTCCGGGAAACGTGCCGCTCGCCTCGTTCCGGTACTGGCGGATGGTTCTCGAGATCGCGCATCAGGTGGTGCGGACGGCTTGCTGCCGCGCGCTCCGGAGATCATCTGGCATCCGCATCCCTGCTCAAAAAAAATGCGGATGGCCCCCTGCCGCATTCGATCTGCATTGCGTTGCCGACACCCCACGCCGGCTCGTGCCCGTCGGCCGCCGCGCCATGCCTGCACTCACCGCCGATCAGGCTTCGCACCGTGAGAACATGGGAAACGGCACGAGAAAACTCTGTTGACTCTGCTGACTCTGTGTGAGATTTGTTCTTTTTGCGGATCCGGCAGTTCAGGATGCCGACGCGGGTGCGGCATCGCCCGGGTGCCGCTTGCCGCGGGTAAGGAACACCAGCACCAGCGACGCGATGGCGAGGATGATGGAGCTCATCCCCTCCACCTGGCTCCCCTCGTGGACCAGAAAGATGCCGCCGGTCAGCGCCGTCATGGCGATGGTGAAGCCCGCCGCCAGCCCCAGTTCCGACCGCCGGATGGCGCGCCGCTGCAGCGCGCGGCGGTGGTCGCTCTCCCGCTCCGCGATGGCCACCAGCCGGTCCGCCAGCCCCGGCAGCGTCTGCTCATACTCCAACAGCAGTTGCGGCGGCGGGATCGGCCCGATGAACGCCGTGGCGGTCGTGACCGCGAGGGCGGCAGGGAAAGCACGTCGCTGACGCAAAATGGCCGGGTCACTCAGTGACCCGGCCATTTCTTCGCTGTCGGCGGTGAGCGCGACGCTGTGCCTATTCCTCTTCGCCGACTTGGGAGGCATGGATGCTCCTTTCGGCGTGGTTCAGGGCCACCAGCCAGTCGCCCCGGATGGCTTGGGCGTCGGCCTCGAGGCCGCCCCAGTCCTTTTCATGGAGCAGCACGCCGCCCAGGTCGAGCGCGTGCGCGGCGCCCCACAGAAAGCTGCGGACCGCGTTGCGCCCCCCGCTTGCCACGGAAGAGATGCTCATCGTGCACACCGCCTTTCCCCGAAGGTTAAAACTTTCGCGGAATACGATGCACACTCCGTTCCCTTCTGTCAAGCCCACCCAACCCGCCACCGCGCGTACTGCCTGGGATTTCCGCTCATCCGCGCACGGAGTGGACGCCCTGATAGGGCCTACCGCGCCACGAACGCCGTCACCCGGTCCGGCCCCTCCACCGTCACCGACACCAGCCGGTCGCGCCCTTCGCTCTTGGCGCGGTAGAGCGCGCGGTCGGCCGCTTCGATCAGCGCCTCGGGGTCCACCAGGTCCGAGCCCACGGCCACGCCCAGGCTGGCCGTCACCTCCACCGCCGCGCGCCCCTCCACCGGCACCCGCATCTCGCGCAGGTTGGTGCGAAAGCGCTCGGCAAAGCTCAGCGCACCGTCCATCTCCGTATCGTACAGCAGCACGGCGAACTCCTCGCCGCCAAAGCGCGCGGGGAGGTCCAGGTTGCGCGCGCTGGAGCGGAGCAGCCGCCCCACCCGCGCCAGCACCTGGTCGCCCACCCGGTGGCCGTGCGTGTCGTTGATGCGCTTGAAGTGGTCCAGGTCCACCATCACCAGCGCCAGCGAGCCGCCCGTGCGCTTCAGGCGCCCCGTCTCGCGCCGCAGCGCGTCTTCAAGCACGTGCCGGCGCGAGAGCTCCGTCAGCGGGTCGACCAGCGCCGCCACCTCGGTGAGCGCCCACTGCCCCGCCGTGGCCGTCCCCACCGCCACCAGAAACACCAGGAAGCCGATCCAGAACACGCCCCCCACCCCGGGAAGGATGCGGGCGACGGGGATGAAGGCGAAGTACTCGCTCACCAGGTCGTACGAGAGCGCGGCCGAGAACGCCGCCGTGCCCACCAGCAGCGTGCGCGCGTGCGGCGTGGCGGGCGTGTCGGCGGGGCGCGCCGCCTTCCAGGCCCGGGCGACGGTCAGCAGCAGCCCCACCACCAGCAGCCCGTCGATCCACCGGTTGAAGTCCGCCAGCAGCCGCAGCGGCAGCACCAGGGCGATGGCGAACACCAGCCCGAAGGCCAGGTTCACCAGCCGCGTCCGCCTGCCGCCGCGCAGCCCGAACAGCCGGTTCACCAGCGCCACGTAGGCGGGCCCGCCGGCCAGCAGCGCCAGCAGCCCCACGCGGTACGGGTTCATCCCCGGCATCCCGGCCCGCTGCACCGCCTCGGCGTAGGTGGCGCCGTAGATGGAGATGCACAGGCACACCGCCGCGAACAGCAGGTTCTCTCGCGCGCGGCGGCGGCGGAACCAGAAGGCCATGTGGTAGATGCCGATGGCCAGGAAGAACGAGACCAGCCCGCCGATCACCACCGCCCGCGGCGAGCCCTGCGCCGCCAGCACGTCGTAGCGGCCCACGCGCACGGGCATCATCAACCCGCCGTACGCGTAGTCGTTGTAGACGCGCACCGCCACCACGTGCCGCCCGTTCGCCGCCTTCGCCAGCACGGAATCGGGGACCAGGAACAGGATCGGCGTCACCCCCTCCACGAACTCGGGCGGCATGCGCCCCGCGCCCGCCACCTTTACCCCGTTCCAGTACAGTTCGAACGCGTCGCCCACGGTGCCGAAGTGAATGCCCACGGGTGCGCCGCGCATTCCGTCCGGCAGCACCACCTCGCGGCGGTACCAGGCGAACCCGTCGTACTCGCCGATCTGCTCGTCCCACGCGCCGGGAACGGTGATGGTGCGCCACGCGCCGTCGTCCAGCCCGGGGTGCGCCCACGCCGCGGCGTCACCCTGGCGAAAACGCCAGGGGCCGTCCAGCGCCACCGAGTCCGCCGGCTGCGCGGCGGCGGGGGTGGCGGCAAGGATCAGGAGCGCGATGAGAAAGCGGGTGATCACGGCAGGGAGTGCGGAGGGGGAGCCGAACGCGGGAAAATCTTACGTTCGAAACACCGCGGGGTCAAGGCGTTCGTCTTTGCGCGCGACTTGCAGAGGTGCGCCCCGGCGCGATACGTTCCGCGCCGCGCAACCCGTTTTGCCGCAACCCGTTCTCCCAGACCGCAAGGAGCAGCGCCGTCATGTCCAGCCTCGCACCCTCCGGGCGCCCCGGCCCGCTCGCCAGCCTGGCGCTCATGGCCGGCCCGCGCTACGGCGAGGAGCTTCCCGTTCCGTCGCCCGTGGTCACCGTGGGGCGGGCCGCCGGGTGCGACGTGGTGGTGGACGACGACTCCGTGAGCGCGCAGCACGCAAAGCTGGAGTACGACATGGGCGGCTGGCGCATCACGGACCTGGAGTCGACCAACGGCACCGCGGTCGAGGGCGTGCGGCTGGCGCCGGGCGTGCCCACGCCCCTTCCCTACGGCGTAAAGGTGCGCCTGGGCGGCGTGCAGCTGCAGTTTCGCGAGGTGGAGCACGCCGACGTGGAGACGGCGCGCGCCACCTACACGGCCCCCGCGGCGCCCAGGACGCTCAAGGAAGAGCGGTCCGGCGCGCGCTTCCCCGTGTGGCTGGTGCTGATGATCATCATCCTGGCCGTCACCATCGGCATCATCGTCTACATGAACGTCATCGCCCCGCCCGCGGCCGTGGGCATGGCGCCGGTGCACGAGCGGCTGGCGATGCTCGTCACCCACGGGGCCGTGTCGCCGTGAAGCTGCGCTGGCGAGCGGTGGGCGGCACCCACGTGGGGCGCGTCCGCAAGGGCAACGAGGACGCGTTCCTGGTGGACGAGGAGCGCGGCGTCTTTCTGGTGGCGGACGGGATGGGCGGCCACGCGGCGGGCGAGATCGCCAGCGCCATCGCCACCCAGTCCGTGGGCGGCACGCTGCTGGAGGGGGTGGACCGCGGCCTGGCGGCGGACGACCTGGCGCACTCCATGGTCGATTCCTTTCGCGTGGCGGACCTGGCCATCGCCGAGCACGTGGCGGCCAACCCCGAGACGGAGGGGATGGGCACCACGGTGACGGCGATGGTCGTCTGCACCGACGGCACCTACCGCATGGGCCACATCGGCGACAGCCGCGCGTACCTGGTGCGCGACGGCCAGCTGGCGCAGCTGACCAAGGACCACACCTGGGTGCAGCGCGAGGTGGACGAGGGGCGGCTTACCCCCTCCGCCGCGCGCAAGCACCCGTACTCGCACATCCTTACCCGCGCGCTGGGCGCCGACCCCTCCGACGCGCCGGACCTGCAGGCGGGGCAGCTGGAGGCGGGCGACGTGCTGCTGCTGTGCACCGACGGGCTTACCGGGATGGTGCCCGATGCCCACCTCGCGCGCATCCTGCTCACGGACACCAGCAGCGAGGAGCGCATCCAGGAGATGATCGCCCTGGCCAACAAGCGCGGCGGCCGCGACAACATCACCGCCGTCATCGTCGAGATCCTGCCGGGCGAAGAGGACTGACGGCGAGCCGCCCTCCCCCGACGGCTCGCCGGCGGTTCCCTCTCCCCTCCGCACCGGGCCTGCCTCTTGCACCCCACGGCGTTCGATCGCGGCGCGGCGGGCGCCGCCGGACTGGACCAGAGCTGCCGGAGGCCGGAGTGGTGGACCCCAACGAGAACCCCACCTGCGTGTTCTGCCGCATCATCGGCGGTGACGAGATGGTGAGCGTGATTCACGAGGACGAAGAAACCATCGCGTTCCTCGACATCCAGCCGTTGCACCCGGGGCACGTGCTGGTGATGCCCAAGGAGCACTTCAAGAACCTGTTCTACGTTCCCGAAGAGCTTGCCGCGCGCACCTTCGCCGTCGCCAAGCGCATCCTTCCGGGGCTGCGCAAGGCAACGGGGTGCCGCGCCATCAACATCTTTTCGCCCAACGGGGCGGACGGCGGCCAGGACGTGTTCCACTTTCACGTGCACCTGATCCCCGTCCCCGCCGAGGCGCCGTTCCCGCTGCAGCTTCCCGATCCGGGCGCCGCCGTCCCGTCGCGCTCGCAGCTGGACGTGATGGCCACGCACGTGATGCGCTGCATCCACGACGAGGACGACGCCGCGCGCCACGAGGAGAACGCCGCCGCCGAAGCGGCGCAGTCCGCCGAGCCCGCCGCGGTCTGACGCACATCATCATCTGAAACAGCAGAGCGGCCACCTCGACGATCGGGGTGGCCGCTCTGCTTTCTGAATCCGAACCGATCGCGGATCTAATATCGGATACGCAAAAACAACGGCTAATACCGAATCCGGCAAAAGACTTTGCACGCAGAGCAGCGGAGAGGCAGAGCAACAGAGACCAATCCTCTGCTGCTCTGCCTCTCTGCTGCTCTGCGTGAGTGCAGTTACTCTTTTTGC
>DASQBH010001394.1:0-8578 GCA_035635315.1 Longimicrobium sp. | reverse complement strand
GGGGACGGGGTCTCCTGCCCGGAGGAGCGTGTGAGCGTCTGTGGGGAGCTGGACTACACGGAAGGAACAGGGGGTGGGAAACGGGGCTGCCCGCGCCGGGGGGTGGGTGCGGGCAGCGGAGGAGCAGGACGGGCCGTCCGGTCGGCAACCACGGTTCACGCGACGGCGGCCGGGAGATTGGGAACAGGTTCGCCGCCGTGCCACCCATCCGCGGGACGGCTCGCTTCCGGTACCGCGGCGCAGGTCGGGATCGCCAGGACGTTGCACGGGGCGCCGCGCACCGCGCCGATCGCCACGCGGCCCACGGGGTGTTCCTCCAGGCCCGTCTTTGCGTGGGTTCCCACCACCAGCAGGTCCGCGTGCCACTCCGAGGCCTCGTACGCGATCTCCCGCGCCGGGTCGCCGATGCGGACGCACGCCTCGACCGTGGCGGGCTCCAGGCCGGCATCGGCCAGACACCGGTCCAGCGCTTCCCGGGCCAGCGTCTCGGCCGCCTCGGCGGGGAGCGGCAGGGGAAACAGCGGATCGAGCTGCACCACGTGCAGACACCGCATCTCCGCCGCGCCACGGGTAAGTGCGCGCGCGGCCGCGGCGCCGCGCCGCAGCACGTCGGACGCGCACTCCGAGACGTCGCAGGTGAGCAGCACCCTGCGGACGGCCCCCTCGAACGGCCGGTGCACGATCAGCAGGGGAAGGCGCGACTCGGCCATCAGCTGGCTGGCGGTGCTTCCCAGAATCCCGCTCCACTGGCGGCCCCGCCGCGAGGCGCCCGCCACCAGGAGCTCCGCTTCCACCTCCTCCGCCGTCCGGCACACCACGTCCGCGGCGGAGCCCTCGACGGCGCGGCAGTGCACCGCGTCGCCGCCGGGGATGGCCGCCAGCTGCCGCTCCAGCCGCTCCTCCAGCTCCGCCGCGTACACCCACGCCGCGTCTCCCGGGCTCCCTTTCGCGGACGCCTCGCCCGCGGTCAGCACCCACGACAGGTCCTTGGGGATCTCGAAGGCGTGCACTGCGTGAAGCTCGGCCCCCAGCGCGGCGGCCAGCTTTACCGCGGGACCCAGCACGGGGTCCGCGCCGCCCGGCGTGCGGGGGTCCTGGTCGTCCATCCCCGCCACGCCCACCACGATGGTCCGGATCGAGCTCGACATCGTTCCCTCCAGGGAGGCACGCTCCCGGCTGCGGCAGTGCATCCGCCGCTTCCCCTGAAAGATGCGGCACGGCCGCCCGCCGCGTGTCGGGGCCGGGTGGACGGCGGTGTAAGGCCCCCGCCGCGCGGTGCGTGGGGGCCGTGACGGCGCGGACGAGACACAACGACCGCGGGGTACGCGGACGATTCCTCGTCCGCGTACCCCGTGTCGCCCGCCGGAGACCCGGCGTCTGCCGTGCACTTCAGCCCACGGTGAGCAGCGTCTGCCCCTGGCCGTGGGTGATGCGCAGCACGGCGTGCCGCGGGTCCGAGGCCGTGACGTCCACGCGATCCGGATGCGCGACGGAGTGGGTCAGGTGCCGGGCGCCGGCTCCCGGGTCGCCCAGCATGATCTCCACCCGGTCGTCCGCGGGATCGTACGTGATCCCGCGCAGGGGGAGCCCGTTCTCCGCGGGTTGCGCGCCCATCTCCGGGTCGTCGATCTCCAGCCGGGACGTGCGGCCGGCGTTCTGGTGCGTGAAGTCGGCCAGGCTGCGCGGCCATTGGGAACGGTCGAGCGCTGCGTCCATCGTCCACCTCCGTCTGCTGGGCGCCGGCGTGCGCTCCCCCGTCCGGGCGAAGCGCGCGCCCCTGGGCGCGTGGGAGGTGTCCGGCGGCTCCGGACACCCGTTTCTGAGTCGGCCGTCAGACGAAGGCCAGCTCCGGCACCTCGATCTCGATGTGGCTCTCCACCCCGGTCACCCCCGGCGCCGACCAGGCCGCGCGCTCGGCGTCGTCGCGCTCCGCCCAGGTGCGGACGGTGCCGCGCAGGATCACCTTGCTCCCCACCGTGTCCACGGACACGCGGGCCGCGTCGCGCGACGCCGTGCGCTGCAGCGCCGCCTCGATCTTTCCCTTGATCTGCTGGGGCGTGACCCTGGGCCGCAGCTCGATGGAGTTGATGACGCCGTTGACGCCGGTGAGGTGCGCCACCGTGTTGAAGGCCGCCTCGCGCTGGTACTGCCAGTCCACCTCGCCCTCCAGGGTGACCAGGCCGTTGCGGACGGTGAGCCGGACCTTGTCCGCGGGGACGTCGTGGTTCCACGTGAGCGCATCCACCGCCGCCCGGGCGATGTCGGTGTCGTCGCGCCAGTTCGTGCCGGGTACCATGACATCCAGGTCGTTGGCCACGGCCTTTACCCCCGACACGCGCTGGGCGGCGCGCTGCGCGGCGTCCTTCTCCGCGAAGCTGTCGATTCTGCCGGTGAGGGTCACCACCCCCTCGTGGACCGTCACGCCGACTTCGTTGGCGTCGATGCTGGGATCCCACCGCAGCTCGTCCAGCACGTCGCGCTGAAGCTCGGTCTCGGTTTTCATGGTTCCTCCTTTCGATGACATTGCCGCACCGCCCGCGCGCGCGGGCGCCGGCCTGGACCCGCGTGCTTCCGCTTCCGCCGGTATCCGGAAATCTGGCCTCGCGGACGGCGCAGGGTGCCGGGGACGGCTGGACGGTGCTGTGGGAGGCGGGCCGATCGTGCAGGGGGCGCGGGGAGACAGCAGTTCTCCCCACGCCGGCCGCCCGCGGCGTCATGCCGCGGCGGCGGCCGGGATCACGGGGGCGCGGTGCAGGGGAAGCGCGCCCACCGGCGGCGCGCTTTCCCAGGGTGATCCCCGCGGTACGCCGAGCAAAGTCTCGACCTTTCGAAGGACCACGGCGGGAGAGACGGGTTTGACCAGGAAGTCCGCGCACCCGGCCTGCCGGGCGTTTGCACCCTCGGATGCCAGCGACGTAACGGCGAGAAGCGGTGGCGCGCCGCTCTCCCCGCGCTCTCCGGCCAGCGAGCCGATCCGCGCCCAGCGGTCGGGTCCAAAGACGTACGGCTCCAGGACCACCACGTCGGGCTCGCTTTCCCGCAGCAGGCGCGCCCCCTCCGCCGCGCCGCGGGCCGTGAGGGGCTCGTAGCCGGCGTGGGCGAGGTAGTGAGTCATGATGCTCAGCATGTCCTCGTTGTCGTCGATGACCAGCACGCGTCGGTGTGTCATGGGGACCTCCTCGGGCACGGGCATGGGAAGACGGGAGCCACCGGCCGGTCGTGAGCCGGAACCGCCGTCTCCGCCGCCCCATCAAGGTTATGCGTTTCGCCGGCTCGGGCTGCCGGGAGAGTCTGGACGGCCGTGTGGGACGATGGCACGAGAGGTCGTCGCCACGTACGTCATCACGACGACGTGCCGGTCGCGCCGCTCACGCGGATGCCGCGCCCGCCCCGGATGACGCCGCTGACCCGCTCTGAGGCGAGCTTTATTTCCGGGCGGAGTGAACCGTACGGTCCGGCGCCACGGCGCGCCGGACCGTACGACGGGCTGGAGGGGTCCGCGCGGCCACGCACCCGGCCCTTACGGGTTGACGGTGATCGTCGTGTCGACGCACTCCTCGGGGAACGCGTACGGCTCGGGAAGGCAGACCGTCAGACGCCGGGTTCCCGTCCTGGACCCCAGCGGCCACCGGGCGGGCCTGTACATGTCAGCGGTGACCGCCCAGCCGTTGTCGTCATAAATCCGGTACTCCGCGTACGAATCCCAGCCGTAGTTGGGACCCCGCCCCCAGTACGTCATCCGCGGCAGCACCGGGATGGTGTCGTTGGCGGAGTAGGGACCCGGCCCCTCCGGCAACTCCACGCTGAATACGAAGTTGACGTAGTATGGAACATTGTGGAGGATCCGCTGGTCTTCGAAGCGGATGATCCAGTACGGGTACGGCAGGTCCACGCCGTAGTATGCGTCCACCCTGGCCACGGAGCTGGTGTCCCAGTCCGTGGGAGGCGCCAGGCCCAGCGACTGGTTCGACTCCCAGGTGATGGCGGCGCCGACGGCCCGTCTTCCCTGCGCGTCCGTCACGTAGGCGGTGGACGTGCCCCACATCCAGAAGGTCGACATCCACGGGAACGTGGTCCGGATGCTGTGGGTGATCTTGAGGGTGAGCGCTCCCGCCGTACCGGTGGCCGTGAACGACGCGGCGCCGGCGCCGTCCACCGCGGCCGTGACCGCGTTCGCCCCCGGCGTGAACCCCACCGCGTAGCGCGTGCGCGCCGTGCCGTCGGCCGCGGTGGTGGAGGTGCGCTGCTGCAGGTGGCCGCCTCCCGCCGCCACGCTCCACCAAACCTCCGCTCCGGCGACCGCGTTGCCGTACGCGTCCGTCACGCGCGCCACCAGGGAGTCGGGGAGGGTGGTGCCGCGGGTGGCGCTCTGCCCGTCGCCGCGCGCCGCGGCGACCGCCGCGGGAGGACCCGCGACCGCGGCGGCGGAGAACACCAGCGTCCCCTCGTCCACGGTGGCGGTCGCGTGCGCGGCGCCTGCGATGGTACCCATGGTCCAGGCCACCCGCGCAAGACCCTGCTCGTCCGTCCGTACGGTGGACGCCGAAAGCCGGCCGCCGCCAGCCGTGACCGCCCACGTCACCTCCGCCCCGCCCACCGCCTGGCCGGCGGCCGTCCGCAGTCGTACCTGCAGCGAGTCGGCCAGGGCGCTCGCCACCGGCCCCGTCTGCGCGTCGCCCGCGACGCGCGCCAGCTGCAGGGGAACGCCGCGCGTGGTGGCTG
Organism: Longimicrobium sp.; assembly: GCA_035635315.1. Classification (GTDB taxonomy): domain Bacteria; phylum Gemmatimonadota; class Gemmatimonadetes; order Longimicrobiales; family Longimicrobiaceae; genus Longimicrobium. The sequence continues at coordinate 3,856 of DASQBH010001394.1, read as the reverse complement.
TGGCCTGGAAGGTCACCGGGGGGAGGTCCGCCACCGTGGCGCTGGCAGCCTGCCCCGGCGCGCCCACCCACGGCCCCAGCGTCCACGCCGCCCGGGCGACCCCCTCCGCGTCCGTCCGGCCCAGCGCCGGGTGCAGCGACCCGCCGCCCGCGACCGCCGCCCAGGCCACTTCGGCGCCGGGGACGGGATTGCCGTACGCGTCCGTCACCCGCACCGCCAGCGAATCCACCAGGGCTCCCCCGATCGGCCCCTCGCCCCCGCCGGCGACCGCCGCCACCGCCGCCGGCGCGGCCGCCTCCACCAGCGAGGTGAAGGTCAGCGTTCCCTCGTCCACCGTGGCCGTGGCCTGCATCAGCCCCGGCCGCGTGCCCAGCCGCCAGACGGCGGACGCCGCCCCCGACGCGTCCGTGCGCGAGGCACCGGGCTCCACCGTCCCCGCCTGAGGCGGCACGCTCCACGAGACGAGGGCGCCCACCACCGGGCGCCCGTCCGGCATCCGCAGCACCACGCCCAGCGAGTCCGCCAGCACGCTCCCCGCGGGGCCGCGCTGCCCGTCGCCGCCGCGCTTGGCCAGCTGCAGCGGAACACCGGTGGTGACCGCCCGGGCGGTGAACGCGACGGAATCCACGCCGGCCACGCGGACGATCACCGCCTGCGCGGAATCCACCCGCGTCCCCAGCGTCCACTGGGCCCGCGACACCCCGCCCGGGCCGGTGACGGTGCGGGTGGGGGACACCGCGCCGCCGCCGGCCGCCACCTCCCAGGCCACGTCCACCCCCACCAGCGGGTTTCCGTGGCGGTCCCTGACCGTCACGGCCAGCGAGTCCGCCAGCACGGCGCCCACCTGTCCCTCTGAAGGTGTGCTTCCGGTGACGGCGAGCGAGGCGGGCTGGTCCGGCCGTGCGTGGGCGCGCAGGCGCACGGCGGGAAGGCCCTGCAGCCGCGCCTCCACCACCTGGCTGTCCGCCGCCGCGGCCCCCAGCGTCCACCGCGCGCGGGCCAGCCCCCGTTCGTCGGAGGTCACCGTCTGCGGCGTGACCGCTCCGCCCCCGGAGACGACGGCGAACACCACCTTCCACCCGGCCAGTCCCCGTCCTCCGGCGTCCAGCACCCCCACGGTGATCGCGTCGGGGAGCTCCGCGCCGGCAAGGCCGTGCTGTCCGTCGCCGCCCAGCAGCTGCAGCGTGCGGGGCACGGGCTCCCCGCCGGCGGGAAGGGTGGGTGACCGTCCGTCGCACGCGAGCAATGTGCAGATCAGCGCAACGGGAACGATGCGCGAGCGAATGCGCGAGGTGGGCATGATGGCAACCCCCTGTCCAGGACGGCCCGCGCCGCGCTTTCAGGGCGGTGACGGGACGACGCCGTGTTTGCCGGGACGTGCGCAAACGGCGGCCGCGCCCGGCCATTCCATGCTAAGCTTGGCGCGTCGCGGCGCTGCCGGGAGCAGCCCGCGACGCGCATGGGCCAACCGCTGTCAGCCACACGGAGATGGAAGTCCGGTCGGGACCGGCTGATCCCCACACCTGGCCTCCTTTCGCCCGACATCGCGCCGGCGCGCCGGACGGCACCTTGCGGTGATGGAGTGATGGTGTGATGGAATGGGGTGATGGAGTTGAAGCCCAGCCGTGGAGGGGAGATGCGCGCGATGGTGCTCCATGCGCCCGGGCAGGCGCTCCGCATGAGCGAAGTGCCCGATCCGGTGCCCGAGCCCGGCCAGGTGCTGCTGCGGGTGGCGGCGTGCGCGGTCTGCCGCACCGACCTGCACGTGGTGGACGGCGAGCTCTCACATCCCAAACTCCCGCTGGTCCCGGGGCACGAGATCGTGGGCACCGTCATCGGATGGGGTGAGGGTGTGGAGGGCTTCTCCGTCGGAGATCGGGTCGGCGTGCCCTGGCTGGGATGGACGTGCGGCGCGTGCGGCTACTGCCGTTCCGGACGGGAGAACCTGTGTCCCCGGGCCCGGTTCACCGGCTACACACTGGACGGCGGATACGCGGAGCAGGCCGCGGCCGACGCACGCTTCTGCTTTCCCATCCCTCCGAAGTACACGGATCCGCAGGCGGCGCCCCTGCTCTGTGCCGGCCTCATCGGCTGGCGCTCGCTGCGGATGACGGAGGACGCGCGGACGCTGGGGATCTACGGCTTCGGCGCGGCGGCCCACATCGTGGCCCAGGTCGCGCGGCACCAGGGCCGGCGGGTGTTCGCGTTCACCCGCCCCGGCGACGCGGAGGGCCAGCGCTTCGCGCGGGAGCTGGGCGCCGTCTGGACGGGCGGCTCACACGAGCGGCCGCCGGAGGAGCTGGACGCCGCCATCCTCTTTGCCCCCGTGGGCGCGCTGGTGCCGGCGGCGCTGCGGGCCGTCCGGCCCGGCGGTGTGGTGGTGTGCGGGGGGATCCACATGAGCGACATCCCGTCGTTTCCCTACGAGCTCCTCTGGGGCGAGCGCGTGGTCCGCTCCGTCGCCAACCTCACGCGAGAGGACGGCCGGGAGTTTCTTGCCCTGGCACCCCGTGTCCCCGTGCGCACGGAGGTGGAGACGCATCCGCTGGATGACGCCAACCTGGCGCTGGAGCGCCTGCGCACGGGCCAGGTGCGCGGCGCGGCGGTGCTCATCCCCTGAACCGCCGTCTTCCGTCAGGGGGAGCGGACGCAGGGGCTGATCCGCCGCACAACCGACGCGTCCCGGCGCTTCCCCACATCCGCCGCGCCAATCACCTGACAACCGCTCGGCCCGCCGCGCTCCACCTTGAGGGAGAGTGCGTCCCGGGCACCCGAGCGACGGAGGGGCGGATGACGCAGCTGATGGGGACCACCCGAGGCGGCAGACCCGCGCTCACGGAGGCACCCGCCGGGCAGGCGGTGCTGGAAGCGCGCGGCCTCACCAAAACCTACGGCATGGGCGAGGTGGAGGTGCAGGCCCTGCGCTCCGTGGACCTGGACCTGTACGCGGGCGAGCTGCTGGTGCTGCTCGGCGCATCGGGCAGCGGCAAGAGCACGCTGCTCAACATCCTGGGCGGGCTGGACGTCCCCACCAGCGGCACCGTCCGCTTCTTCGACCACGACCTGACGGCGGCGGACGAGCGCGAGCTCACGCGCTTTCGCCGCGAGCACGTAGGCTTCGTCTTCCAGTTCTACAACCTCATCCCCAGCCTGACGGCGCGCGAGAACGTGGCGCTGGTGACCGATATCGCCCGCGCGCCCATGGACCCCGCCGAGGCGCTGCGGATGGTGGGGCTGGGCGACCGGCTGGACCACTTTCCCGCCCAGCTCTCCGGCGGCGAGCAGCAGCGCGTGGCCATCGCCCGCGCCATCGCCAAGCGCCCGGACGTGCTGCTGTGCGACGAGCCCACCGGCGCGCTGGACTTCAAGACCGGGCGGCTGGTGCTGGAGGTGATCGAGCGGGTGAACCTGGAGCTGGGGACCACGACGGCCGTCATCACCCACAACGCGACGATCGCCGGGATGGCGGACCGGGTGCTGCACATGTCCAGCGGCCGGATCGCCTCGGAGGAGCGGAACGCCGTGCGGACCAGCCCGTCCGCCATGGAGTGGTGAGGCCGCCATGCGCCCCCTGGACCGCAAGCTGACGCGCGACCTGTGGCGCCTGCGGGGCCAGGTCGTCTCCATCGCCCTGGTGGTGGCCAGCGGGATCGCGGCGATCGTCACCTTCAAGAGCGCGCTGGACTCGCTGGAGGCGTCGCGCGCCCGCTACTACGCCGACTCGCGCTTCGCGGACGTGTTCGCCACGCTGGAGCTGGCGCCGGAGCCCGCGCGCAGTCACCACGTCAACTCCGCCGGCGTCAGCTTGCGCTCGGGCCGCTCGATGCGCTGGATGGTGCCGTCGCCCAGCCGGATC
>DASQBH010001393.1:0-5476 GCA_035635315.1 Longimicrobium sp. | reverse complement strand
ACCTTCTTGCGTTCACCGGCCATCCTGAACCCCGTCAGGTGGAATGTACCTTATACGGTGCATCAGGGGTCAAGCGGTTGCGGATTACGACAGCCCTAAAGCGAAGGCCGGCGATGGTGAACCCATCGCCGGCCTTTGTCTGACCCCGCAAGATCATGCGTGCGCTTACACGTCCAGGTTGCGGACGTAGCGGGCGTTCTGCTCGATGAACTGGCGGCGGGGCTCCACCTCTTCGCCCATCAGCTTGGTGAACACGCCGTCGGCCTCCACCGCGTCCTCCATGGTCACCTGCAGCAGCGTGCGCACGTCGGGGTCCATGGTGGTCTTCCACAGCTGCTCGGGGTTCATCTCGCCCAGGCCCTTGTAGCGCTGCACGTGAATGCCCCGGTCGCTCTTGCCGTCCTCGCCGCCGTTGCCGCGAAAGGCGGCCAGGATCTCGTCGCGCTCGGCGTCGCTGTAGGCGTAGCGCTCCGTCTTGCCCTTCTTGACCAGGTACAGCGGCGGCTGGGCGATGTAGATGTACCCCTCGTCCAGCAGCTGCCGCATCTGCCGGAAGAAGAAGGTGAGCAGCAGGGTACGGATGTGGCTGCCGTCCACGTCCGCGTCGGTCATGATGATGATCTTGTGGTACCGCGCGTTGTCCAGGCTGAACTCGTCGTCGCCGATCCCCGTGCCGATGGCGGTGATGATGGCGCGGATCTCGTCGTTGCTCAGCACCTTGTCGAAGCGCGCCTTTTCGACGTTCAGGATCTTGCCCTTGAGGGGCAGGATGGCCTGGAACTCTCGCTTGCGCCCCTGCTTGGCGCTGCCGCCGGCGCTGTCGCCCTCCACGATGTACAGTTCGGTGAGCTCGGGATTGCTCGACGAGCAGTCCGCCAGCTTGCCCGGCAGCACGCCCGTCTCCAGCGCGCTCTTCTTGCGCGTAAGGTCGCGCGCCTTGCGGGCGGCCTCGCGGGCGCGGGCGGCGCTGATGGCCTTTTCGATGATGGCGCGGCCCACGCCCGGCGTCTCGTCCAGGAACTCGCTGAGCTTCTGGTTGACGACGGTCTCCACGGCGCCCTTGACCTCGCTGTTGCCCAGCTTGGTCTTGGTCTGTCCCTCGAACTGCGGCTCGCGCACCTTTACGCTGATGACGGCCGTGAGCCCTTCGCGCACGTCGTCGCCGCTCAGCGCGTCCAGGCCGCCCTTCTTGAACAGGCCGGTCTTGCGCGCGTAGTCGTTGATGGACCGCGTGAGCGCGGCCTTGAAGCCCGTGAGGTGCGTGCCGCCCTCGTGGGTGTTGATGTTGTTGACGAAGGTGAACGTGTTCTCGTTGTACCCGTCGTCGTACTGCAGCGCGATCTCGATGTCGGCCTCGGGACGCGCGGCCTCGATGTAGATGACGTCGGCGTGCAGCGGCTTGCGGGTGCCGCGCAGGTGCTCCACGAACTCGCGCAGGCCGCCCTCGTAGTGGTACTCCTCCAGCCGCCGCTCCTGCCCCTCTTCCACCCGCTCGTCGGCCAGGGAGATGAAGACGCCCTTGTTGAGGAACGCCAGCTCGCGCAGGCGGTTGCTCAGCGTGTCGAAGGAGTAGGTGGTCTCTTCGAAGATCTGCGGGTCGGGCTTGAAGCTGACCGTCGTCCCCCGCTCCTTGGTCGTGCCGGTGACGGTGAGGTCCTGCGTCTTGTCGCCGCGGCTGAAGGCCATCTGGTGCACCTTGCCGTCGCGGCGCACTTCCACCTTGAGCCACTCGGAAAGCGCGTTCACCACGCTGACGCCCACGCCGTGCAGGCCGCCGGAGACCTTGTACGAGCCCTCGCCCTCGTTGTCGAACTTGCCGCCGGCGTGCAGCACCGTGAGCGCCAGCTCCACCGCCGGCACCTTTTCCGTGGGATGCAGGTCGACGGGGATGCCGCGGCCGTTGTCGACCACGGTGATGGAGTTGTCGGCGTGGATGGCGACGTCCACCCGGTTGGCGTACCCCGCCAGCGCCTCGTCGATGGAGTTGTCGACCACCTCGTACACCAGGTGGTGCAGGCCGCGCGCGCTGGTGGAGCCGATGTACATGCCCGGGCGCTTGCGGACCGCCTCCAGGCCCTTGAGCACCTGGATCTGGCCTGCGTTGTAGTCGTTGGCTGCTGCGCCGTTGGTAGACATGGCCTCTGGTTGTGCCTGGTTGGTTCTGCGCCGACTCGCGACGTGCCGTTCTCGTGCTGCCTCAGTACACCGAATGCGGGCCGAAAGTTCAGCATCCGCAACGGGTTAGGGGTGTTTTTCCGGGTCCGGTGGAACTGCGCGGTCCGGGCGTGCCCCTCTGCTGCGCTCCGGGTCGGGTGCGATTCCGGCACGCTCCGTCGCCGGGCGGTTGAAACCGCAGCTACAACTTCACAAAGTCCGCCTGCGCGGACTCGGCGGCCCGGCAGTGTGCGGCGTCTCACGCACCGGAGCGTCCGCTACCAAGGGGAGGCGGCCTGCGCCGTCGTGTGTCGCCACGCGCGGCACCTGCGGCCACAGTCCGCGAAGGCGGACTTCGCGCCTTTCCAGCGGCGAATTCATTCGCTCCGGAGCGGACTCGGCCACTCGGCCCCCTCCGCGGCGGCGTCCTTTATCGCCGGCCGGCAGTCCGCGACGGCGGGGCCGGCTCGCCGCCGCCCATGACGAAGACGATCTGCTCGATGCGGCCGGCCTTTGCGCTCTTGCCGGCGTTCAGGTGCCGCATCAGGTCGGCCTTCATCATGTTGAGCTCCATCATCCACGCCGACGTGCTCACGGCCACCACCAGGGTGCCGTCGCTCACGCGCAGCGGCTCGGTGACCGCGGCGATGGCGGGGCCCACGCGGTCCGCCCACTCCGGGATGACGGACGCGGCCTCCACCTTGGTCGCCATGCCCGTGCGCTCCAGAAAGCGGGCGAGCACGTCGCCCACCGACTGCGGTTTTCCGGTGCCTGGTTCGCGGGTGCGGTTCACGGGCTGCTTGCGGCGAGGACGGTTGGCGGACGCGTCAATTTAGCATCGCACGCGCGTGCGCGAAACCACGTTGCGTAGGGGCGTGCCCCCGCCTTGCACTACAGCGGGTTGTGGGTGGCGCGCTGCACCAGAGGTGCCCAAAGCGACCGCTCCCCAGGCGTCAGCCGCGGGCCGCAGGGGTATCGGACGATGCGGATCAGGCCGGCAGCACCACCCCGTCGCGGATGCCCCAGCGGGGGAGCACCTGGCCGCGCAGCTCGAAGTCGGTGGGCTTGGGGGAGGTGAGGATCACCTGGCCGCCCTCTTCCGTCTCGATCCAGTCCACGATGCGCTGCGAGCGGCCGGGGTCCAGCTCGGCGAACACGTCGTCCAGCAGGATGATGGGCTCGCGGCCGCGCGCGGCGTGGATCGTCTCCGCCTCCACCATCCGCAGCGCGATGGCGGCGGTGCGCTGCTGGCCGCCGCTGCCGTACGTCCGCAGCTCCAGCGCCGCCCCTTCCGCGCCGCTGATGGTGAAGCGCAGGTCGTCGCGGTGCGGGCCCACCAGCGTCATCCCGCGGCGCTGCTCGCGGTCGGCGCTGCGGCCCAGCGCCTCGCGAAAGGCCACGGCCAGCTGCGCCTCGCCCGTGCCCTCGCCCATCTCGGGCGCGGAGGGGGCGTACGCCATGCGCCCCGGCTGCCCGCCCGCCACCCGCGCGTAGTGCGTGGCAAAGCTTTCCGCGTGCTCCGCCACCCACGTCGTCCGCGCGGCGGCCACGCGGCTGCCGGAAAGCACCAGCCCCTCGTCCCACGCCTCGATGAGCGCGCGGGGGCTCCCCTGCCGCAGCAGCGTGTTGCGCTGAAAGAGGGCCTGCCGGTAGCGCTGAATGGCGTGCAGGTATCCCGGCTCCGCCAGGGAGAGGACGATGTCCAGGAACCGCCGCCGGGCTCCGGGGCCGCCCGCCACCAGTTCCACGTCCGACGGCGAGAAGATGACCGCGCCCACCTGCCCCAGCGCATCCCCCAGTCGCTCCGGCTCCGCGCCGTTGACGGCCACCTTCTTCTTGCGCGCCCGCCGGTCGAACGCGGCGGAGACGGAGCGCTCGCGCCCCTCGTCGTCCGCCAGGCGTCCCTCCACGCGGAACACCTCCTCGCCAAAGCGCACCAACTGCTCGTCGGGGGCGCCGCGAAAGGAGCGGAAGATCTCCAGGTAGTAGACGGCCTCGAGCAGGTTGGTCTTGCCCTGCCCGTTGTCGCCCACGATGGCGGCGCCCTGCGCTGGAAACTCCAGCACCTGCTCGGCGAAGTTCCGGTAGTTGCGCAGGTGCAGGCGGTGGAGATGCAAAGAAGTGCGAGAGTGCGAAAGTGCGGGAGTGCGAAAGTGGGGGCGTACGAAGGTACGAGGTACGAAGGTACGGAAGCGAGGCCGAATTACCTGGCGCGGCGGCCGGCACTCTCCCGGACGGTTGAAACCACGGCTGGAACGGCACGAAGTCCGCCTGCGCGGACTCGGCGACCGGCCGTGTGCGGCATTCCTAGCACCTGCGCGTCCGCTACCGGCCGGCTCGAACGTGTTCGCGGCGCACCGGGCCCGCGGCTACAATCCGCGAAGGCGGATTTTGCGCCTTTCCAGCGGCGAATTCATTCGCTCCTGGAGCGGACTCGCGGCCCACATGCGGAAACGCGCCTCGACCGCCCATCGCACCGCGTACAGCCACAGCCTCAGACGTCCACGCCCTCGTGGCGCAGGAGCCAGCGTTTGCGGTCAAGGCCGTCGCCCTTGTCCCACTGGCCCGCGTATCCCCCGATGCCGTTGAAGGCCAGCACGCGGTGGCAAGGGATCACGATGGGGATGGGGTTGTGGCGGTTGGCCTGGCCCACGGCGCGAGGGGCGCGGCATTCGATCTCGTCCGCCACCTGGCCGTACGTGCGCGTCTGGCCGTAGGGAATCCCACGCAGCGCGGACCACACGCGCTTGCGGAACTCCGTGCCCTCCGGCGCCAGCGGCAGGTCGAAGTCGCGGCGGGTGCCGGCAAAGTACTCGCGCAGCTGCTGGGCCACCTTCCACCCCAGCGGGTCGTCGCGCGTGGGCTCCACGCGCGTCCCGGCCGGCGGGTGCGCGCCCTGCGGCCAGAAGTGGATGTACCGCACCGCCGCGTCGTCGTACTCCACGAACAGCGGCCCCACCGGCGACGGCAGCAGCAGCCGCTTTACCGCCGAAGAGGGCTCCATCCGCGGCGCCGCCACGCGCTGTCCAGCTCTCGGCATCTCCCTACCTCCGGTCCGCCCCCACGCGGGCGAATGAATTCGCAGCTGGGAAAACGCGATGTCCGCCTTCGCGGACGGGTGCGGTGCGGGAGGCGGGCCGCGGTGCGGCTTCGGACGGTTTTACTTTCGCCCCTCACCACTCCTGCACACTTGCCCTTACCGTCCCGTGAACTCGGCTTTCCGCTTCTCCAGGAACGCCTGCATCCCCTCGCGCATGTCGGTTGTCGCGGCGAGCAGGCCGAAGAGGTTGCTCTCCATGGCCAGCCCGTCGTCCACCGACAT
>DASQBH010001392.1:0-5029 GCA_035635315.1 Longimicrobium sp. | reverse complement strand
ACGCGCGCCCACGCCACCGGCTCCGTGCGCGCCGCGACCACGTCGACTTTGTTGACTTCTCGTGAGGCCGAATCTTCAGGGGTTCACGAATCCGTTCCGCCGATGCACGAAGGCCCACCCGCCACGCGGCGAGTGGGCCTTCGTGCGAAAAACGGTCCGTCTCAGCAGGCGACAATCGTGGGATCGCTGCCGCCGCCGCATCCGTAGCACGAATCGTTCGTGACCTCCTGGCACTCCCGCTGAAACCGCAGCGAGGCACAGCCGCAGGTCTCGTAGTCGACGCTGCACCCTACGGTACACGCCGCACCGCCGCTCTCGTTCGCGTGCACCGTGCCGCGTACCGGCGTGGGCTCGCCCGCCTCGAAGCTCTCCACCGCCAGGTCATCCAGCCGAAGCTTCTTCCGCATCGCCATCTCCTGCATGAGGGGTGATTTCCGCGGCCGCCGCGGGCATGCGGCCGCGAGACGGAGGTCCGTCCTGCACGATCTACACGGCAAGGCGCCACCAGGTTTCAGATGCCGCGGGCCGCTCCGCCGGGACCCTCCGCTCGGCTGTCCAGGTGCACCGCTGCCTGCTCCACGCGCAGTACGGCGGGCGCCAGCCCCTGCGACTCCAGCGCGCGAACCGCCAGCCCCACGCGCGCCCACGGCACCGGCTCCGTGCGCGCAACGACCACGTCCTTTGTCCACGCCATGCGCGCGTTGTCGATGCCGACGCGCGCCAGCGTGTGCCCCAGCGCCTCCTGCGCGCCGCGCCCGCGCACCACGCCGCTCGCCCACGCGTGCGGCCGCCGGTCCGGGATTGCAGCCGCGGCGGACGAGGCGTTCGGCGGGCGCTGGCGCCTGGCGGCGCGCACCATGTCGCCCAGCAGCGCACTGGCCGTCGGGCCGCCCCCGGCGCCGGGGCCGCCCAGCGCGATGCGGCCGTTCCACCGGCTGTCAACCACCACCAGGTTGGCCTCGTCGCGCGTGCGGGCCAGGTCGCTGCCGGCTGCCACCAGCACGGGCTCCACGCTGGCCGTCACCCCCTCCGCCGTCCGCGCCGCCTCGGCGACGATGCGCACGGCGCCGTCCAGCGCGCGGGCGGTGCGCGCCAGCCGGTCCGCGTCGTCGCCCAGGCCGCGGCGGCGCACCTCCAGGCGCACCGGCTCCACGCCGAACGCCAGCCACGCCAGGATGCGCAGCTTGTCCGCCGCGTCCTCGCCGCTCAGGTCGCGCGAGGGGTCCGCCTCCGCGAAGCCGCGCGCCTGCGCGTCCGCCAGCGCGTCGGGGAACGACCATCCATCCTCCAGCCGGCTCAGGATGTAATTCGTCGTCCCGTTCAGGATCCCCCGCACCGACGTGATCCCCGTCAGCGACAGCGGTTCCCGCAGGGCACGGACGATGGGGATGCCGCCCGCCGCCGCGCTCTCGAAGTCCAGCCGTCCCCCGTGCTTTCTCCCCAGCGCCACCAGTTCCGGCCCGTGCGCCGCCACCAGCGCCTTGTTGGCCGTCACCAGCCGCTTTCCGCCCCGCAGCGCCGCCCTCGCGATGCGCAGCGCGGGGTCGATCCCGCCGATCGCCTCCACCACCACGTCCGCCTGCGCCGCGGCGGCCAGGTACGCGTCCACGTCCGTCGTCAGCAGCGCCGTGTCCAGCTCGCCGGGGCGCGGCCGGTCGCCGTGGGCCACCAGGACGCGCACCAGCTGAAAACGCAGGCCGTGGCGCTGGCGAATCTCGTCCGCGGCGTGGTGGAGGATGCGCACCAGCTCGCCGCCCACGGTGCCGCACCCCGCCAGCGCCACGCGCACCGTCCGCGGGCCGCGGTGGACGGTGGGGATGCGGATGCGGCCGTCTTCGACCTTCAATGCAACGCTCATCGCTCGTACGCTCCCGCCCCGGCCGGTTCCGCCGACCGGAGCGCATCTTCAAGGATTTCGGCCACCTGCGCCTGCTCCAGCAGAAAGGCGTCGTGGCCGTGGATCGACCGGATCTCCCGGTACTCGGCGCCCGCCGCCTCCGCCCACGCCCGCACGTCGTCCGCGCTGTACAGCAGGTCGCCGGGGATGCCGACGCCGATCAGCCGCCCCTCTATCCTGCCCAGCGCCGCCGCGATCCCGCCGCGCCCGGTGCCCACGTCGTGCGAGTCCATCGCCCCCGTCAGCGCGCGGTAGCTGCGGACGGTAAAGCGCTCGCGCAGCTTGCGGCCGTGGTGGTCCAGGTACGCGCCGACGGTCCACTCCCCCGCCTCCGTCCGCCCGCGCCCGAACCGCTCCGCCTGCTCGTCCGGCGTGCGGTACGTCATCATCCCCACCATCCGCGCGATCTCCAGCCCGCGCTCGCCGCCAATGTCGATCATCCGCCGCTGGATGTGGTTCCACGCGATGGCGTGCGCCGTGTGCGCCGCCGGCGCCGCCAGAACGACGACGGACCGCGGCAGCGCCGGGTTCTGCGCCGCCCACTCCAGCGCCACCATCCCGCCCAGCGACCCGCCCGTCACCAGCGCCACCGACGCGATCCCCAGCTCCTCCACCAGCCCCTGGATCAGCCGCGCCTGATCCCGCGTGGTGATCGCCGGCCCATCGCCCGAATCCGTCGGCCCCGCGTGCCCTTGCCCGCTATTCCCTATTCCCCATTCCCTATTCCCTGCAGTTCCCTCCCACGCCGTCCCGTAGCACCCGCCCAGCAGGTTGGTACAGAGCACGGCGTACCGGTCCGTATCGATCGTCTTTCCCGGGCCGACGGCGTCCGCCCACCAGTCCCCGGCCGCGTCCGCCGAGCCGGTGAGCGCGTGGACGATCAGCACCAGGTTGTCGCGCGACTCGTTCAACTCGCCGTCCAGGTGGTAGGCCTGGACCACGCCGCGCAGCACCTCCCCGCTCTCCAGCGCGAAGTCGCCCACCCGCTGGTAGCGGCGCTCCCGCGTGCTCATGCCGCCTCCAGCGTCCGCAGCACGGAGACGACCGTCCCTCCGCGGCCGGAGAGCGGCGCGCGATGGTGATAGACGCGCAGCGGAACGCAGCGCTCCAGCGCCAGCCGCGCGGCCGTGGGGTGTACGACGCGCGCCCCGTCCTCCGCCAGCACCACCAGCGCCAGCGGGTCGATCTCGCCGATGCGCCGCGCGTCGGCGTGGGCGCGCGGGTCGCGGTCGTAGACGGCGGGAACGTCCGTGACGATGTGGCACTCCACGCCCAGCGCCGCCGCCAGCGCGACGGCGGAGGTGTCCGATCCGCCGCGCCCCAGCGTGACCGTCTCGCCGTCGTCGCGCGCGCCCTGGAATCCGCTGACCACGGGGACCGTCCCCGCGGCCAGCAGGCGGCGGACGGGCGCGGGATCCACGTCCTCCACGTGCCCCCCGCAGAACCCGCCCTGCGCCCAGATCCCCGCCTCCCCGCCGCGCAGGCTGCGCGCGTCGATGCCCAGGCCGGCCAGCGCGGCGGCGAGGAGCGCCGCGGACAAGTCCTCGCCCGTGGCCAGCGCGCGGTCCGCCTCGCGCCCGTCCGGCCGCCCGCAGCTGACGGCGGACAGCAGGCGGACGATGCGGTCCGTCGCGCTCCCCATCGCGCTCACCACCACGACGATCGGGCGGCCGCGGCGGACGTGCGCCGCCACCCGCCGCGCCGCCCGCCGGATGCGCCCCGGCGAGCCCAGCGAGGTGCCGCCGAACTTGATGACGATGGGGTCCGTGCTCATAGGCCGACCGCCGCGCGCAGGGCCGCGTCCAGGTCGCGGGTCAGGTCGTCCACGTCCTCGATCCCCACCGACAGCCGGATCAGGTCCGGCGTGACCCCCGCCGCCACGCGCTCCTCCGGCTCCAGCTGCTCGTGCGTGGTGCTCCACGGGTGGATGATCAGGCTCTTCGCGTCGCCCACGTTGGCGACGAGGGAGAACAGCTTCGACTCGCTGATCACCTTTGCCGCCGCCGCCTCGCCGCCCAGCACGCCGAAGGTGAGCACCCCGCCGAACCCGCCCTCCAGGTAGCGCTTCGCCACCGCGTGCGTGGGATGGGACTCCAGCCCCGGGTAGCTCACCCACGTCACCGCGGGGTGGCCTTCCAGAAAGCGCGCGACGGCCAGCGCGTTCTCCGCGTGGCGCTGGATGCGCAGGTGCAGCGTCTCCAGCCCCTGGAGAAAGAGGAAGGAGTTGAAGGGGCTGAGCGCCGCGCCCACGTCGCGCAGCAGCAGCACCCGCAGCCGGATGGCGAAGGCGATGTTGCCGAAGGTGGGCGCAAAGCTCAGCCCGTGGTACGCCGGCTCCGGAGCGACGTAGAAGTCCTTGAAGCGCGGCACGTTGGCCCAGTCGAACGTCCCCCCGTCCACCACCACCCCGCCGATGGACGTCCCGTGCCCGCCGATCCACTTGGTGGCGGAGTGAAGGACGACGTCCGCCCCGTGCTCGATCGGGCGGAAGAGGAACGGCGTGGCGAAGGTGTTGTCGACCACCACGGGTACGCCAAGGCCGTGCGCCACGTCGGCGATGGCGCGAAAGTCGGGGACGTCCAGCCGCGGGTTGCCGATCGTCTCCACGTAGACCGCCTTCGTGGTCTCGTCGATGGCGTCCGCGAACGCCTGGGGATCGTTGCCGTCCACGAAGCGGGTGGTGATGCCCAGCCGGCCCAGCGTGTACTTGAGCAGCGTAAAGGTGCCGCCGTAGAGGGAGGAGGATGCGACGATGCTGTCGCCCGCCTGCGCCAGGTTCAGCAGCGCCAGCGTCTGCGCCGCCTGCCCGCTGGCCACCGCCACCGCCGCCGTCCCCCCCTCCAGCTCCGCGATCCGCCGCTCGAACACGTCGGTCGTGGGGTTCATGATCCGCGTGTAGATGTTGCCGAACTCCTTGAGGCCAAACAGGCTGGCCGCGTGCTCCGGCGTGTTGAACACGTAGCTCGTGGTGGCGTAGATCGGCACCGCGCGGGCGTTGGTGGCCGGATCGGCGATCTCCTGCGCGCTGTGCACGGCGCGGGTGCCCAGTCCCAGCTTGACGGCCGACTCTTCGATGATGCTCATCTCTGGTTCCTCGTTGTGGTGGATACGGACGAAAAAAGCCCGGCCCTC
>DASQBH010001391.1:0-2639 GCA_035635315.1 Longimicrobium sp. | reverse complement strand
GTCCAGAAAGTCCAGAATGATCTGCTTGAGCGAGATCGCGTGCAGGTAGTCGCGCAGGTCGATGTAGATGGGCACCCTCGCCCGCGCCCCGCCTTCGAACACGTCCTGCTGGTACCGCTCCGCCAGCATGTAGGACAGGTGCTTCAGGAGCGTCGTCTTGCCGGTTCCGTAGTCGCCCAGGAGCGTCAGGTGATTGGAGACGGGGTCCGCCAGCCATTCCTGGAAGAACGCAAAGGCCGGCTGGCCCAGCTCCTGGTATTCCCGGCGGATCTTGGGCTCCACGAAGTAGGGCAGCCGGTCGCGGCGGTTCTCTTCCACCAGGTTGCGCACGTACTGGCGAAAGTCGATGACCCGCGTCTCCAGGTCGCTAATGGAGAGCAGCTCAATTCCTTCGTCGTGCTCGTTCTGCGCCCGCGCCTCCTTGACGAAGCCCACGCTGGACACCAGCACGCCGCGGATCTTCGCGTTGATCTCGCGCCGGGCAGCCTGCAGCCGCCCCCGAAAGGCGTCGTACTGCGCCGTGTTGACCGGGACCGCCTGGTCCTTGCACTCCACGATGTAGATCTGCGACAGCGGTCCGCGGCGGTCTTCCAGCAGCAGGTCCACCTGCCGCCCCCCAACCAGCACGTCAATCTCCACCGAGAAGCCCAGCAGGGCGAAGAGGCTCCCCACCCGGCGCTCGAAGATCTTGCCCTTCCGTGGATCGTTCGTGCTCATGATCTCGCTCCGCGGCATGAATCATCGACGATCCAGGACAAGGTAAGCGCGGTATGCAAGGGTCCCAAGGAAATCAGGCGAAGATGCCGCGAGGAGAGACACCGGGGAAATCAAGCGAAAAAAGAAAACGCGGAGAAGGCTGCTGTCCTTCTTCGCGTCTCTCTCTTTTTCCTCGGCGCCCTCCGCCTGACCCTTTCAGGCGTGCGCCTCCCGCTCAGACGCCGACAGGCTCCGCCACGGCCGGACGCGCGGGGTAGTGGCTCTCCACGTAGTCGTCCAGGATGCGCTTGAACTCGTCGGCGATGTGGTCGCCCTTGAGGGTGGTGAAGTGCTCGCCGTCCACGTACACGGGCGCCTTGGGCTCCTCGAAGGTGCCGGGAAGGCTGATGCCCAGGTTGGCGTGCTTGCTCTCGCCCGGCCCGTTCACCACACACCCCATCACCGCCACCTTCATCTCCTCCACCCCCGGGTGCGACTCACGCCACAGGGGCATCTGGTCGCGCAGGTACCCCTGGATGCTCTCCGCCAGCTGCTGAAAGTAGGTGGACGTGGTCCGCCCGCAGCCGGGGCAGCTGGTGACCTGCGGCGAGAAGGAGCGGATCTCCAGCGACTGCAGGATCTGCTGGGCGACGTGCACCTCTTCCGTGCGGTCGCCGCCCGGCTTGGGGGTGAGCGAGACGCGGATGGTGTCGCCGATGCCCTCCTGCAGCAGGATGCTGAGGCCGGCCGCGCTGGACACGATCCCCTTGGTGCCCATCCCGGCTTCCGTGAGCCCCAGGTGCAGCGGGTAGTCCGAAAGAGGCGCCAGCTTGCGGTAGACGCGGACCAGGTCCTGCACCCCGCTCACCTTGGCGGAGAGGATGATGCGGTCGTGCGGCAGGCCGCACTGCTCGGCGAAGGCGGCGGAGCGCATGGCGCTCTCCGTCATCGCGTCCATCATCACCTCCTTGGCGTCCTTTCGCTCCCACTCCGGAAGGGCCGCGTTGGCATCCATCATCTCCGTGAGCAGCGCCTGGTCCAGCGAGCCCCAGTTCACCCCGATGCGCACCGGCTTGCCGAACTCGATGGCCCGCTCGATGATCGCGCGGAAGTTCTCGTCGTGCCGCTTCGCTCCGACGTTGCCCGGGTTGATGCGGTACTTGGCCAGCGCCCGCGCCGTGTCGGGATACTTTGCCAGCAGCTGGTGGCCGTTGTAGTGAAAGTCTCCCACGATGGGGACGTCCACGCCGCGCGCCTGCAGGAACTCGACGATGTACGGCACCGCGCGCGCGGCCTCGTCGTTGTTGACGGTGACGCGCACGATCTGGCTGCCGGCGCGCCACAGGGCGGCCACCTGCCGTACGGTGCCCTCCACGTCGGCGGTGTCGGTGTTGGTCATGGACTGCACCACCACCGGGTGCGCGCTCCCCACGGGAACGCCGCCCACGTTCACGGTGACGGTACGCCTGCGCTGTATGCTCTGCATCTGCTTGTCCGAGGCATGGTTGCGGCTGCGCCACCAATCTAACCTCGCGGCGCCCCGTCCGAAATCCGCCATGGTAAACGTTTGCGTCCCCACGGTTCCCGCGGTAAACTGACGGGCACCCTCAACGCGCCGTGCTCCGGGCACGTCCGCATCCGCCGTCCTCCATCCGAACCACAACCACAATGACGTTCCCGCTTCGCCGGCTCGTGCTGGCCGCGCTCCCGCTTGCCCTGGCGCTCGCCGCGCCCCGTCCCGCTGCCGCGCAGACGGACACGGTGGCCGTGGCCGCCGACACCCTGTACGAAGTGCGCCTCTCCGACGGCTCGGTGCTGTACGGCCGGGTCACGGAGCAGTCCGCCGACGAGGTGACGCTGGAGACGCAGGGCGGCGCCACCATCCGGCTGCGGCGCGACCAGATCGTCTCCATCCAGCCCCTGCGCGGGCGGGTGGTGGACGG
>DASQBH010001390.1:0-6898 GCA_035635315.1 Longimicrobium sp. | reverse complement strand
CGGCGCCTCCCTCAGGAAGTCACGCACTCTACTTTCGGATTCGGTATTACGGCGTCCGCCGCCATCCGCCGTTCCCTACCCTGCCCGCCTGGCCGGCATCCACTCGCCGTAGTGCTGCAGGATGGCGTCCTTCACCACGCGCCACGGGCCCTTGATCAGCGGCGCGGGGGGGAGCGAGTCGGTGAAGTAGCGGCCGTAGCTCTTGCGGACGATGCGGCCGTCCAGCACCAGGACCACGCCGTGGTCCTCGCGGCTGCGGATGAGGCGGCCGAAGCCCTGCTTCATCCGGATGGCGGCGTGGGGGAGCATGTACTGGATGAAGGAGTTGCCCCCCTCCCGCTCGATCGCCTCGATGCGCGCCGCCGTCACCGGCTCGCTGGGCACCTTGAACGGCAGCTTGGGGATGATGAGCCCGCGCAGCGGCTGCCCGGGAACGTCCACCCCCTCCCAGAAGCTGGTCGTCCCCAGCAGGATCCCCCGCCCCGACGCGGCGAAGCGCTCCACCAGCTGCGCCCGCGGCGCCTCGCCGTGCACGAACAGCGGCCACTGCAGGTCCGCCCGCCGCTCGCGCAGCGCCCCCGCCACGTGCCGCAGCGCGCGGTAGCTGGTAAAGAGGACGAAGATGCCGCCGTCGGAGATCTCGGCCAGCGCCAGCGTGGCGCGCACCGTGGCCTCGTCGTGGCGCGGGTCGTACTCGCCCGCGGGCATCGGCAGGTCCGTGGGCACGCACAGCAGCGTCTGGCGGCCGTAGTCGAACGGGGAGGGAAAGACGCCCTCCTGCACGTTGAAGTCCTGCGCGAACGAGACGCCGATCCCCAGCCGCTGCCGCATGAAGCGGAAGTTGTCCTGCGTGGCCAGCGTGGCGGAGGTCAGGATCACCGTCGGCACCTTCTCGAACACGGTGTCGCGCAGCACGGCGGACAGGTCCAGCGGCGCCGCGTTCAGCGTCAGGTTCCCCTCGCGGCCGTCGCGGGGCGGCTGGCGCTCCATCCACCGCACCATCTGCGTCTCCACCTCGCCGGGCCGCAGGGCGCCGCGCAACCCGTCCATCACCGCGCCGATGCGGTTCGTCGCCCCGCGCAGCTCCACCAGCTGCGGCTCCAGCCCCTGCTTGAGCTGCTCGTCGGCCTGGACGCGCTCCTTGAGCTGCTCCATCCCCTCCAGCAGCCCCGTCAGGTTGTCCAGCAGCGCCGTCAGCGCGTCGTCCAGCCCCAGCACCCAGATGGGGTGCGCGTCGAAGTTGTCCTCCAGCCGGACGACGGGGTCGGAGCCGGCAAAGACGTCGGAAAGAAAGGAGAACACCGCCGCCGACCGCTCGCGCGCCCCTTCCAGCGAGGGGAGGATCCGCTCGTCCACCAGGTCCATGGCCGAGCGCGCGATCAGGTCCGTCTTGATCGCCGCGATGGCGGTGCGGAAGGAGGGGAGCACACCCTTGCCGCGCGTCTCCAGTCTGCGAAGCGTGCGAAAGATGCCGCGCCGCGAGACGGTGGAGCCCAGGTGGCTGGTGGCCGCCTCTTCCAGGTTGTGGGCCTCGTCCAGCACCAGCCGCTTGTAGTGCGGCAGCACCGCGGGCGCCGTATAGTTGCCCTGCAGCTTGCGGACGGCGATGTCGCTGAAGAGGAGGTGATGGTTGACGACCACCACGTCCGCCTGCGCCGCGTCGCGCCGGGCGCGCTGGTAGTGGCAGTCTTCGAAGTGGGGGCACTTGGCGCGCAGACACACGTCCGTCTCGCTCTGCACCTCGTCCCACACCTCGGCCGACGGGCGGAACGGCAGGTCGCTCAGCGAGCCGTCGTTCGTCTGCCCCATCCAGTCGATGATCCCCTTGAGCTCCGCCTGCTTCTCCGCCTCGAAGAGCGTCGACGCGCTGGCCTTGGCGAGGAGCGCGCGGCGGATGGAGACGTAGTTGCTCCTGCCCTTCACCAGGGCCCAGCGAAAGTTCTCGCCCAGGGCGCGGCGCAGCAGCGGCAGGTCCTTGTCGACCAGCTGCTCCTGCAGGTTGATGGTGTTGGTGGATACCACCGTCCGCTCGCCGTTCTGCAGCGCCCAGCGGATGGCGGGGAGGAGGTAGGCGACGGACTTTCCCGTCCCCGTCCCCGCCTCGGCCACGCCCACCCCGCCCGTGTTGTACAGGCCGGCGATCATCCTGGAGAACGCGCGCTGCTGCGGACGGTCCTCGTAGCGCGGGTGCCGGACGGCCAGCGGACCCGTGGGCCCCAGGTCCGCCTCGATGCGGTCCAGGTCCAGCGGCTCCGTCTCGTCCGGCTCCGGCGGCTCGACGGCGACGTACAGCTCGCTGGCGTCGTTGTCGGTGATGGCGAAGCCCAGCCCCAGCTCCCACAGCTGCGCCGCGACGCGAAAGTCCGCCTCCGACGGCTCCAGCAGGCCCGACGGGTGGTTGTGGATCAGCAGCCCCGGCTGCGGATGATCCTTGGGCACCAGCGCCAGCACCGCGCTGGCGTGCCCCCGCCCGATCACCCGCGGCTCTACCACCTCCCCTGCCTCCGCCACGCGCGCCACGAAGCACACCTCGTTGCCCCGGGCGCGCGCGATCTCCCGCCGCACGAAGTCTGCTGCGGCGTTGGAGAGAAAGTGCTGCACGGCGCTGCGCCGGGCGGGTTCGGTCGTGGGGTTCGTCACGCGAGAGATCGTTCAACAGGGCCGCCGCCCCGCGGATGGCAGGGCGGCGGATGGGTCAGCCGATGGCGTCGGCGGGGTCGGACTCGGCCAGCGCCTCCCGCAGCCCTTCCTCGTCCTCCATCTCCACGTCGTCCTGCAGCAGAAAGCCCACGCGCACGGGCTCGTTCGGATCTTCCGGGCACCGGAAGCGCGCCGCGTAGATCCCCAGCTCCGCGGGGGACGGGTGCCCGAACTGGATCTCCACCAGCCAGCTGCGGCCCTGCTCGTCCTGAAAGATCGCCCTGTCCTTCGGCATCCTGTCTTCGGCTTCTGGAGATCGGTGGATTTCGGTCGATGCACGCCCGTGCACGCCGTACGCGCGCGCCCGCCGGGAAGGATAACACCTCCTCGGCGGGCGCGGTATGCGTGCGACATTGTCCGAGGCTTCACCGCCCGGGCACCCCGGGCTGAAGCCCGGGGCTGGAAATGCCACAAGCCCCGCCCCGGGCTCGCGGAGCTCGCCCGGCGGGGCTTCAACACCATGGGCGCTTCGCGCCCCGGACCGCGACATCCCAACCTGCACGCAAGCCTGAGCGCGAACGGCGGGGCCCGGAGCTCGTCACTGCTGACACCGGGGAGGGGAGCGCCACGTTCCCGGTGTGTACCGAACTGGCGTAGTTCCATGCTGAAACGGAACAGGGCCAACGTCAACGGGCGCTCCCCATCACCGAGCGATCCAGTCCGCAACAGATCGATTCAGCGCGGCCGGGGGACACCGGCCGCCCCGTCCAATCTCTCAACTTCGTTCAGCAGGAATCCGGCGGCGTGCGCCCTCTGCTCTCCTGCAAGCCTTGCAAGAGAACGTCGATCGCGCGGCGTACTCCGCCGGGCTTTGGCGGCGTCATCTGGCTGCGCAAAAATGGCTGGGCGAACCCACCACCAACACGAGTGGGCCCAGGCCGGGGCATTTCAGTTCCCGCTCCCCAGCATGTACCCGCCACATGGGCGCGGCCCTGGCTGGGCCGGCGGTACGGACGCGGGGTGTTCCCTCCACCGCTCCAGCCGCTCGGCGCGCGCAGAGGGATGCCCCGCCGGGTGCGACTCGACGGAGGACGGTGTGCAGGGCTCAGCGGCAGCGGGCTTGGCAAGCATCGGTCGGGGCTCCAGAGCGACAGCGTAAAAGCAGTCTGTGGACGCGCGATTACGACGGTAAACCCACCGCTCCGGATGAGCAATTCTTCACCAGAACACAGTCAGGACGCGGGTAGATGGCTACTTGGGAGCGTGCGCGATTCCGGGGAAAAAGCTGATAGTTGCTTGACGGCCCAGCGGCACGCGCGTAATTAGAGGGAAAAACTTACCCCCATCACATGGCGCATTAGTAGCGCAGGACTGTATTTTCTGTCTGCCTTGAGCCCGGGCAGACACCGGTTATCCGCCACCTTCCAAGCCAGGAGCGCACACATGCGAAGGAGAATCCTTGCTGTTTCCGGCCTGATCCTGCTGCTGAGTGCGGGATGCACAGACTCTCCTGCCATGCCGGAAAGCGATGGCGGTGCCACGTTCGGCGCTGTTCAGAGCGCCAGTCAGCGCGGCGATGGTCCGGCGTTTATTGCAGGGGGGGAAGTGGCAGGCACTACAACGGCGTCCGACAGCAGTGCCGCCCGGGGTGGAGGCGCGATCGGCTCGGGGAATTAGCCGGAAGGGGAAGATTACATCAGAGGCGCGAGGCGACGCGCGCGTTCCAGCAGCATGCTGGCCTGGCCGGGGATCTCACTCCCTGCCGGGGGCAGTCGATCCTGCTCCGGAGGGCCGCCGTTCTCCAGCACAGCGAGCAACACGACCGCGTAGTGCTCTGCTGTGCTGTCCTCCCGCCCACGCGCAATCTCGCGAGCGCGGGCAGCCAGCTCCCGCGCTCGCGGCAGATCCCCCGCATTGTGCGCCGCCTGTGCAATGTGGACGAGCGCAATGGGCGCATTCTCTGTGGCAACGGCGGCAAGTCCCAGCACCGAGTCTGCTGCGCTTCGGTACAGCTCCGTTTGCCCGAGAACAGCCGCAGCGCGAGCGATACTGGACAGCGCCAGAACTCTTGCGCTCGGCGCCATCAAGTAGGGAACGACTGCCTCCATGACCGGTAATGCGCTGGAGAAGTACCCCTGTTTCAACCACACCAGCGCCCAATCGTGTGCCAGCGCAAAGATGTTGCGTGCCCGGGGCCCGTACAGCTTGCACGCTGCATCGGCATGCGCTTCGGCCTCGATCCAGTCTTCCTCGTCAATACTCAACGCAAGCAGATCGTGGCGCGCCTCTGCGCCTAGATTCGCAAGTTTGTTCCTCCTGGCGTAGCGCCACGCCGCAAGCAGCAGTGACCGGGCACGTTGCTTGTTGCCGCGATTGTTTTCCTGCTTCGCCCAGGAGAGCAGCGCAACCGTGTAGGGAGCCATTTTCCCGCTGGTACGAGCCAGCGCGATCGCTCGTTGGAACCACATCGTAGCAATGTCGAACGCCGAGCGCGCCCGTTCGGCGCGCCCGGCGTAAATTGCGAACATGGCATCGTGCGGCAGCACATCCGCCCCGGCAGCTGCGAACTGCGCTGCCGTCCCGTAGAACACCCGGTCGAGGGCCCAATGGTAGATTCCGGCGCACGCGTTGGCGACACGCTCCGCATCGGTCCGGTCGGGGCGGGCAACGAATTCGTCCAGAACCTGCAACTCGGCCGCAATCTCGCTGCCCGGTGCGCCTGCTTCTCTTCTGCGTCCTGCAGGGCCGCGCCGACTTTCCGCGAATAGCCCGTTCCGAAGCTCGTAAGGCGTTTGCGCCCAGAGAATCACATCCCGTGATCGCTGGAACAGCAGTGCGCCCAACTCGCCGCCGATTTCGTCCAGAATCCGCGCGCCCTCAAACGCCCCGTGCCGACCTCGCGGTGGGGGCAAGAGCCGCCGCCTGCGCGTCGGCTTCACTCCGGGTTCTGCGCGCGTGATGCCGACCATGAGGGTTACGTATGCATCGGGCACCTGCCGGGAAGGTACGGCGGGTTCTCCTAACATGAGTTAGCCACAATGCACACGCAAGGTCGCAAACCGAACGTCTTTATTGGAATCTTCTCCATCCACTCCCATTTTCTCAACCGGAAAACGGGAGGGAGCACGAACCGACTAACCCGCAATCCCGGTCGCGGCGCGTGCGAAGGTGTCCCACACAATGATGGGTGCACAAGCCAGCCGGCGCGGCGATGCGCCCGCCTCCACACAGCGCCCGTCTTCGTCCGCGCCTACCCGCAGACGCGGTTGCGGCCGTCGTGCTTGGCCCGGTACAGGCGGGCGTCGGCGATGCCCAGCAGGTCGTCGGGGGTGTCGGCCTCGTCGATGGAGCCCAGGCCGGCGCTCAGGGTAACCGTCAGGTCGGGGTGGATGGCGGACCAGTCGTACGCCGCGATCATCTCGCGCAGGCGGTCGCACAGGCGCAGGGCCTCGTCCTTTCGCGTCTCCACCAGCACCAGGCAGAACTCCTCGCCGCCGTAGCGCGCCACCACGTCCACCCCGCGCGTGTGGTCGCGCAGGATGCGGGCGACCACGCGCAGCACCTCGTCGCCGGCGGCGTGGCTGAAGCGGTCGTTGACGGCCTTGAAGCGGTCCAGGTCCAGCATGGCCACCGTCAGCGCGCGGCCAAAGCGCAGGGCGCGCTCCCACTCCGCGTCCAGCAGCCGGTCCAGGTGGCGGCGGTTGCTCAGCCCCGTGAGCGCGTCCTCGCGCGTCTGCCGCTCCAGCTCCGCCGCCTGGGCGCGCAGCTGCTCCAGCAGCCGCGCCTTTTCGTCGTCCGCCGCCGAAAGCGCCTCGTTCTTCTGGCGCAGGATCTCCGCCTCGCGCCGCGACTGCCGCACCTCGGAGCGCAGCATGGCGCTCTGCACGCGCAGGTTGGTCTCGTTGCTGAACACCTCGCGCCACGCGTGGTGGTACGCGCGAAAGTGCTCCAGCGCCTGCGCCGGCTCGCCGCGAAGCTCGTGCACGCGCGACAGGGCCTCGTGCGCGGCGTACACCTGCTGCCGCGCCCCCTGCTGCCCGGCGATGCGCAGCGCCTCGTGCAGGTGGTCGAGCCCGGCATCCACCTCCCCCAGGCTCGCCTCCAGGCACCCCAGCCGGATGAGGATCTCGGGCTCGTAGATGCGCGCGTCCCGCTCCCGCGCCAGCGCCAGGCTGCGCAGGTACAGCGCGTGCGCCGCCCTGTCGTCGCCGCGCGCCTGGTGAATGCGCCCCAGGTCGCTCAGGCAGCTGGCCTCGTC
>DASQBH010001389.1:0-5040 GCA_035635315.1 Longimicrobium sp. | reverse complement strand
CGGCCAGGTGGTGCGCCAGCCGGTTGGCCCGCTGGTTCAGCGCGCGGTAGGTGAGCCGGTCCTCGCCGCACACCACCGCCACCGCGTCGGGCGCGCGCTCCACCTGCCGCTGAAAGAGCTCGTGCACGCCGCACCGCTCGTGCTCCGGCGCCGGCCCGGCGGCCAGCCGCCGCAGCCGCGCCTCTTCCGCGGCGTCCAGCAGGGTGTCCGCGTCCCAGCGCGCCCCGGGGCGCGCGGCGAGGGCTTCGAGCGCGCGGGCGTACCACCCGCCGATGGCGTGCACCTGCGCCTCGCCCAGGCGGGCGGGGTCGTACTCCAGCCGCAGCCTCAGCGCGCCCGTGGCGGGGATCACGATGGCGCTGGCCAGCAGGGGCACCTCGGTCTTTTCGAACAGGCGTTCGGCCTCCAGCCGCACCCCGCCGGCCTCCAGCGCGCCGTAGACGTGAAAGTGGGTGAAGTTGAAGGCGGCCTCGAACGGCGTGTGCCCGCCCGCCTCGCGGACGATCTCGGCCAGGGGAAAGCGACGGTGCGGAAGGAGCGCGTCCTCGGCCGCGTAGGCACGCCGCACCAGCTCCAGCCACGTGGCCCCCGCCATCCGCAGGCGTAGCGGCACGATGTTCAGGAACACCCCCAGCACCCGCTCGCCGTCTTGCGCCTCGGGGCGGCCGCTGGTCACGTATCCGGTCACCACCTCGTCCGCTCCGCCCAGCAGCGCCAGCACGCGCAGGTGGGCCGCCAGGAGCACCGTCTTCAGCGGCACCCCCGCGGCGGCGGCCACCTCGCGCAGCCCCGCGGCCACCCCGGCGGGAACGTCCACCCGCAGCCAGGGCGCGTCGTCGGGGCGGGGCGTGTTGCCGCCCTCGCGCGGCGGAAGCGCGGCTGCGGGGGCACCGTCCACCACCCCGCGCCAGAACCCGCGCGACGCGGCGGAAAGGATCGACTGGCGCTCCAGCTCCACGAAGTCGCGGAACCGCGCGGCGGGGGGTGCGCCGGTGGGGTCGGGGGTGCCGTCGCGCAGCGCCGCGTACAGCCGCAGGAGCTCCGTCAGCAGCGCCGCCACGCTCCACCCGTCCAGCACCACGTGGTGCTCCACCAGCACCAGCCGAAAGACTTCGGGGGAGAGGAGGTGCACGTGAAAGCGCACCAGCGGCGGCCGGGTCCAGTCGAAGCCGCGGCCCTTCTCCCGGTCGATCCACGCGTCCTGCTCTGCCGCGTCCAGCTGGCGCAGGTCGCTCACCTCCAGCGGAATCCCGGCTGCGCGGTGCACCCGCTGGACCGGCTCCGGGTGGGCCGACAGGTCGAACGACGTGCGCAGCAGCGGGTGGCGGGCGGCCACGCGCCGCAGCGCCTCGCGCATCGCCGTTTCGTCCCAGCGGGTGTGCACCCGGTAGCTCATGATCTCGAAGTAGACCAGCGAGGCCGGGTCGCGCTCGGTGTGGTACAGCATGGCGAGCTGCACCTGGCTCACCGGGTAGGCGTCCTCCACGTCGTCGGGAAGCCCGTGCCGCGCCGCGGGGTCCAGCAGCGCGAACGGCTCCGCGCCCGAATCCCGTCCCGCGGGCCCATCAACCGCCGGTTCCTCGCCCACGACGGCGGCGGCCAGGCCGCGCACGGTGGGATGGCGAAAGAGCTGCGCGATGCTCACCGACACCCCCGCCCGGCGCGCGGCCGCCACCACCCGCACGCTGCGGATGGAGTCGCCGCCCAGGGCGAAGTAGTTGTCGTCGATCCCCACGCGCTCCACCCCCAGCACCTCGCGCCACACCTCCGCCAGCACCGCCTCGGCCGGGGTGCGCGGCGCGGTGTACTCCGCGGCGGCGGCGTACGCGTCGTCGGGCGCGGGAAGGGCGCGGCGGTCCAGCTTGCCGTTCTCCGTGAGCGGCAGGGCGTCCAGCACCACGAACGCCGTGGGAACCATGTAGTCCGGCAGCAGCGCCGAGACGTGCGCGCGCAGCTCCGCCGGAGCCGGCGCGGAAACGCCCGCCGGGGGGACGACGTACGCCACCAGCCGCTTCTCCCCATCCTCCTCGCGGACGACGACGGCGGCGTCCGCCACGACCGGATGAGACGCCAGCGCGGCCTCGATCTCCGCCGTCTCGATGCGGAAGCCGCGCACCTTCACCTGCTGGTCCGCGCGACCCAGGTACTCCAGCTCGCCGTCCGCCCGCCGCCGCGCCAGGTCGCCCGAGCGGTACAGCCGCGCGTCCGCATCGTCCGAGAACGGGTCGCGGACGAAGCGCTCCGCCGTCAGCTCCGGGCGGTTCAGGTAGCCGCGCGCCACCCCCGCGCCGCCCACGTACAGCTCGCCGGGCACGCCGGCCGGCACGGGCTCCAGGGCGCGGTCCAGCAGGTGGAGCGACAGGTCGGGAATGGGGATGCCGATCGGGCTGCCGCCGCGCTCCAGGTCCGCGCGGGCGATCTCGCGCCAGGTGACGTGCACGGTCGTCTCGGTGATGCCGTACATGTTCACCAGCCGCGGCCGCTCGTCCCCGTGCCGGTCCATCCACGGCCGCAGCACGTGCGGGTCCAGCGCCTCGCCGCCAAAGACGACGTACCGCAGCCGCAGCGCGTCGACCGGAACGCCGGAGGCGAGGTCCGCCTGCACCAGCTGCCGAAAGGCGCTCGGCGTCTGGTTCAGGACGGTGACGCCTTCCTCCACCAGCAGCCGGTGGAAATCCTCCGGCGAGCGGGTGGTGAGATAGGGGACGACGACCAGGCGGCCGCCGTACAGCAGCGCCCCCCAGATCTCCCAGACGGAGAAGTCGAACGCGGCGGAGTGGAAGAGCGTCCACACGTCCTCCGCGCCGAACCCGAACCAGGAGTCCGTCGCGTCGAGCAGCCGGACGACGTTGGCGTGCGTGACCTGCACGCCCTTGGGCTTGCCCGTCGACCCCGAGGTGTAGATGACGTAGGCGAGCGAGTCCGGCCCTGCATCGACGCGCGGGTTTTCACCGCTTTCTTCGCCGATGGTGCCCGCGTCCGCATCGACGCAGAGCGTGGCCCCGTTGAACGACGCGAGCCGGGCGCGCAGATCGTCCGTCGTCACCAGCACCGGCGCCTCGGAGTCCTCCAGCACGAAGGCGATGCGGTCCACGGGGTACGCCGGGTCCACCGGCACGTATCCCCCGCCCGCCTTGAGCACGGCGAGGGTGGCGACGACGAGCTCGGCCGATCGCTCCAGCGCGATTCCCACCCGCGTCTCGGGGCCGACACCCAGCGCGCGCAGCCGGTGCGCCAGCCCGTTGGCGCGCGCGTTCAACTTCCCGTAAGACAGCGTCGTCCCGCCGAAGGTGACGGCGGGCGCCTCCGGCCGCTCCGCCGCGCGCCGCTCGAACCGCTCGTGGATCCGCTCCTCCACCGCGAAGCCGCGCGTGGCACGCCCCGCCGCCAGCAGACCCTCGCGCTCGTCGGGAAGGAGCATGGAGACGCGCGAGACGGGAAGCTCCGGCGCGGCCGCGAGCGCCTGCAGCAGGACGGCGAACCGGCTGAGCATGGCATCCACGGCGGCGGCATCGAACCGGTCGGCATCGTAGTCCATTCGCAAGCGCAGCCGCCGCTCCCCCGCCACGGAGAGCGACAGCGGCAGGCCGGGACGCCGCCGAATGCCCAGGCTCCGCGCCTCCCAGGACCCGCCCAGCGCGCGCAGGGGCGCATCGAACGACTGCGGCTGAAAGTCCAGGAGCGTGTCGAAGAGCACGGAGCCCTGCGGCAGGCCGCTCCAGCGCGCCACGTCGTCGAGGGCGGCGTGCTCGTGCGGGACCAGCGCCGCGCCCTGCTCGGCGATCCCATCCACCCAGTCGAGCACGCTCGCGTCGGTCTGGACGGCCGCGCGGACAGGGACGGTGTTGATCAGCAGCCCCACCGTTCCCTCCGCCCCGTCCGCATCCGCGGCGCGACCGCCGCGCACCACCCCGAACACGACCTCCGGGCTTGCGGTGCAGCGCCCCAGCAGCAGGGCCCACGCGCCCTGGACCAGCGTGTTCAGCCACACCCCCTGCTCGCTCTCGAAGGCGCGGAGGGCGGCCGTGTCCGCTTCCGCCAGCCGGAGCTCGCGGGTGCCGAACGGCGCCTCCCGTGCGGGATCGCGGGGCGCCGCGCGAAGGGCGCGGACCGGCTCCGGCGTATCGATCCCGCGGAACTGCGCGCTCCAGAACGCCCGGTCGGCCGCCGGGTCGCGCCCACGCAGCCAGGCGACGTGGTCGCGGAACGGACGTGGAGTCTCGAGGCTCGCCTCCGCCTCGTCCATCTCCGCCGCGTCGTAGAACGTGAAAACCTCGCGTAGCACGCGCGTCACGGACCGTCCGTCCAGCAGGATGTGGTGAAAGCACCACACCATCACGTGCTCGCCGTCACCCCGCCCAAACAGCGCCAGACGCATCGCCGGCGCCTCCCCCAGGTCGAAGCCGCGGCCGCGGTCCGCCTCCAGCCACTCCTCCAGCCGCCGCTCCGCTTCGGCGGACGGCAGGGCGGAAAGGTCGGTTCGCTCCATCGGCACGGCGGCGCGGGGCAGCACCTCCTGCACGGGCTCCGGCACGTCCGCCCAGCGAAAGCGCGTCCGCAGGATGCCCTGCCGCTGGACCACCCGGGCCCACGCGCGCTCCAGCCGGTCCCCGTCCACCGCTTCGCGCAGCCGGCAGACGACCTG
The DNA here is from genome assembly GCA_035635315.1 of Longimicrobium sp. Lineage (GTDB taxonomy): Bacteria > Gemmatimonadota > Gemmatimonadetes > Longimicrobiales > Longimicrobiaceae > Longimicrobium. Next base: position 395 of record DASQBH010001389.1, on the reverse strand, counting down.
CTCAATGTCGATCCCCGACCCCGGCGCGCGCAGGGCCTGCACGAGCAGCCCCTGCTGCAGGGGCGTCAGCGGATACGACTCCTGGATCCCGACACCAGGAACGGTCAGCGAAGCGGTCGGCATCGTGGAGGTCACCTCTCGGAGCGCTGGGGATAAACCGACACTGCCGATCGCAGCATATGATTAATTAGTCTGATTAGGTATCATCGTCAAGGGTCCGAAGGTCGTCCTATACGCGCCCTGGATGCGCTCATGAAGCACCACCGCCCAACTTAGTTAGGCGGAAAACAAACCTCATCCAGTCGCACCGGCTCTTTACGTGATCTGGTTTTCCTTGCCATACCTCCCCCAAAGCGTTAGACATGAGGAAATATCGCGACGCGCCGCACCCAGTC